>NZ_JBFBBY010000012.1:0-94776 GCF_040682875.1 Amycolatopsis sp. NPDC051071
GTGTGTGTCGGTGTGTGTCGGTTTGTTTCTTGTGGGGTCCCCATAGGACACTTTTCGTCCTATGGGGACCCCTCATGACACTTGGCGACGGGTCAGGGTCAGGGTCAGGGTCAGGGGGAGCCCGGCAGCGCGCCGTCAAGATGAGCCTTCGCCCACAGTGAGCCTTCGCCCGACCCGACCCGAAGGGATTGACTGCGCGACACCAGGCGTCACTACTACGGTGGGGGCATGGGGAATCTCGTGCTGCTCGACGCACCGTCGAACCTCGGCCTGCGCCCACCCGCCGAAGGGGTGGTTCCTGGCTGCTACAAGGCGCCGGGTGCGCTGCGTGACCATGGTCTGCTCACGCGGCTGGGCGCGACCGACGGCGGAGTGGTCACTCCGCCGCGTTATCTGCCCGACTGGTCGCCCGAAAGCGGTGCCCGCAACGCCGCCGGTATCGCCGGCTACACGGCGGCGCTCGCCGGACGGCTCGCGAAGATCCGTGCGGACGGTGGTTTCCCGGTCGTGCTCGGCGGCGACTGCTCGATCGCGCTCGCCGCGATGCTCACCCTTCGCCGCGAAGGGCGCTACGGGATCGTCTACTTCGACGGTCACGACGACTTCCGGCATCTCGGCAACTCGGGCCACGTCGCTTCCGTCGGCGGTGAGGCACTGGCCGTCGTGACCGGCAGGGGCGCTCCGGAACTGGCCGATGTGGACGGACTTTCGCCGTACGTCCGTGACGAGGACGTCCTCGTTCTGGGCGTGCGTGAGGAAGAATCCGCCGAAGCGCGCGAAGCCGGCCTTCGCACGATCACCAGCCAGCGGATCATGGCCGACGGGACGGACGGCGCCCTCGCCGCCGCACGCGAGGTTTTCGCGCCACTGGACGGTTTCTGGGTCCACGTCGACATCGACACCCTCGATCCGGAGTTCGTGTCCGCTGTGGACAGTCCCGATCCCGGCGGGCTCAGTCCGGACGTGCTCGTCGACCTCCTGCGCGGACTGGTCGCGATCCCCGGCGCGGCCGGGCTGGAACTGACCATTTTCGATCCCGACCTCGACCCCGACGGTACGCAAGCCGCGCTGGTGGCGGAGTGCCTCGTGCGTGCGCTGGAAGGAAAACGATGACCAAGGTGACCGTCGCCGACGGCGCGTTCGAAGCCCCGCTCTGGCTGCCCGAAGCCGGCACCGGCCCTGGCCTGGTGCTGATCCAGGAGATCTTCGGCCTCGACGACTACCTCAAATCGGTCGCCGCCGACCTGGCCGCGCTCGGCTACGTCGTCGCGGTGCCCGAACTGTTCTGGCGCACCGCACCCGGCTGGTCGGCCACCCACGACGAAGCGGGGATTTCGGCGTCGATGGAGGTCGCCGGGAAACTCGACCCGGCACGCGCGGTCGGCGACGTCCTCGCGACCTTGGCGATGCTGCGCTCCCTGCCCGGAACCGGTGGCCGCGCGGGTGTCTTCGGCTTTTGCCTCGGCGGCTCGATGGCCTACGCGGCCGCCGCCGACGGCGACCCGGACGTCGCCGTTTCGTACTACGGCTCGACCGTGCCGGGGCAGCTCCCGTTGCTGGACAAGATCACCTGCCCCATCCAGTTCCAGTTCGGCGGGGCCGATCCGTACATCCCGGTGGAGGGAGTGCGGAAGCTGGCCGACGCGGTGGCTTCCCACGACGGTGCGGAAATCACCATTCACGACGGCGCCGGGCACGCGTTCCACAACCATGTCGCGCCGATGTTCCACCAGCCCGAGCCCGCCGCCGCGGCTTGGGCACTGACACTGGAGTTCCTGGGGCGAACCTTCCCGGCTTGAGTGGCCATGGACCGCTCAGGCGACTGAAGGCGGGCCGCTCACTCGGACGGCTCGTTCACCACCGGGTCACCGAGCCCAGCGCGGCGGAGAACTCCTCGAACGCCAGCAGCCGGGAAGCGACCTCCCGATCCTCCTGGCCACCCACCACGCCGGAACCTCCACAACGACCACCCGGATGCTCGCGGGCTCGGCGCGCACCGGAATATGTCGGTGCCTCCGGGTAGTTTCCCCACCATGGCCACATTGGTAAGTTTTCACGCCCATCCCGACGACGAGTGCATCGTCGCGGGCGGCGTCATGCGTAAGGCCTTCGAGGAAGGTCACCGTGTCGTGCTCGTCGTCGCGACCAGGGGTGAGGTCGGCGAGGTGCCGGACGGGTTCCTCGACGACGGAGAGGAGTTGTGGCAGCGCCGCGTCCAGGAGACGCACGCTTCGGCGGAGGTGCTGGGGGCCAAGCGCGTGGAGTTCCTGGGGTACACCGATTCCGGCATGATGGGCGAGCCGCGCAACGACGTGCCGGGCACGTTCTGGCAGGCCGACGTCGAGGAGGCCGCGCAGCGCCTGGCGACGATCCTGCGTGAGGAGCAGGCCGACGTCCTGACCGTGTACGACGACAACGGCGGTTACGGGCATCCGGACCACATCCAGGTGCACCGTGTCGGGATGCGCGCGGCCGAACTGGCCGGGACACCGCGGGTCTACGAGGCCACCAGCAACAGTGACGAAATGCGCCGCGGGATGGAAGAAGCCGTGCGGACCGGGCAGATCAAGGCCGAGGACCTCCCCGATTTCGACGAGGGCGGCGCGGAGTTCGGCAAGCCGGAAGCGGTGCTGACGGCACGGGTCGACGTCGCCGCGTACCTGCCGCAGAAGCGGGCCGCGATGCGTGCGCACGCCAGTCAGATCAGCGAGGACTCGTTCTTCCTCGCGATGCCCGACGAGGGTTTCGCGCAGGCGTTCGGCGTCGAGTGGTTCATCCGCGCGGGTCAGGGGCCGGGTATCACCGAGACCGACATCATGGCGGGGCTGTAGCCGATGGGGATGTGCGGTACGTACCTACAGGTCACGTCCGAGGAACTGCGTGAGCTGATCGAGAAGCCCGATCGGTACTGGGAGTACGCCGAGAAGGCCCAGGGCACCGAGCGGGCGGCGGATATCGACAAGGCGTGGCACGCGCTGTGGTACCTGACCGGGAAGGCCGGGTTCGAGGTCGATTTCGTGCTGGGCGGGACGCTGCTGGAGGAAGCCGACAGCGATGGGCCGCCGCGGTACTTCACCGCCGCCGAAGTACAGACTGTCTCGGCAGCGCTGTCGAAGACCGGGTTCGACCAGCTTTCGAGCGGCGTCGAACTCGCGGAACTCGACACCAACGAGATCTACCCGCGGCTCTGGGACGGCCCCGAAGCACTGGACTATTTGCGGGGCAACTACGAGGACCTGGTGACCTTCTTCGCGGGCGCCGCGAAGGCCGATGCCCCGGTGATCACCATCATCACCTGACCACCCCGCGATCCGGCACCGGCCAGGACACGGCCCGGCGCCGGATCGCGGCGAGGATCAGGCCGTGGCGGCGGTGACGTCGAGTTCGACGAGCTGTCCGGGGTAGCCGAGCCGCGCGACGCCGAGCAGGGTGCTCGCGGTCGTGAAGGCCGCCCCGATCTCCGACTCGACGAACCGGTCCCATACCGCCGAAAGCACGTCGGCGTCCGGCGTCACCACGTAGATCACCGTGCGCACGACGTCGGCCGGGGTCGCCTTGGCGAAAGCGAGCGCGGCGGCGGTGTTCGCGACGACCTGGTCGACCTGGGCGAGCACGTCACCCTCGACGACCTTGCCGTCTTCGGCGAGCGGGCACTGGCCGGCGAGGTGGACGTCGCGGCGTCCCTCGACGATGGTCACGTGGTGGTAGGTGGGCGTGGGATGCAGACCGGGCGGATGGTGGCGTTCAATGGTCACGAACCGCATCCTCATCGAACCGGCCGAGACCGGACAACTGGATTTCCCGGGGGAACCATGCGCAGAACGATCGACTGGACCGGCGACGCGGTCGCGATCATCGACCAGACCGCGCTGCCCGCCGAGTACCGCGTGCTCGAACTGCGGACGGTCGGCGAACTGGTCGACGCCATCCGGAAACTCGCGGTCCGCGGCGCCCCGGCACTCGGCGCGGCCGGTGCGCTCGGGGTGGTGCTCGCGTCCCGTGCGGGAGGCGACGTCGAGGCCGAGGCGGAACGGGTCGCGAAGGCCCGGCCGACCGCGGTCAACCTGAGCTGGGGCGTCTCCCGCGCACTCGCGAAGCTTCCGGAGGGGCCGGACGCCGTTCTCGCCGAAGCGCTGGAGATTCTCGACGAGGACGAGCGCATCAACCACGAAGCTTCCCGGCTGGCCGCCGAAGTGGTGCTCGAACACTGCGAGCGGCGGCCGTTGCGGCTGCTCAGCCACTGCAACGCCGGACGCCTCGCGACGGTCGCCTGGGGCAGCGCGCTCGGCGTCGTCTGGCATCTGCACACCCGAGGCCTGGTCGAGTCCGTCCTGGTCGACGAGACCCGGCCGCTGCTGCAGGGTGCGCGCCTGACCGCTTGGGAACTGGCCGAAGCCGGTGTCCCGTACCGGATCCAGCCCGACGGCGCGGCCGCCGCGGCGATGGCGCGCGGCCTGGTGGACGCCGTGCTCGTCGGCGCCGACCGGATCGCCGCCAACGGCGACGTCGCCAACAAGATCGGCACCTACGGGCTGGCGATCGCGGCCAAGCACCACGGGATCCCGTTCGTGGTCGTCGCCCCTTCGTCCACTGTGGACAGCGCGATGCCGGACGGCGCCGGGATCGTGATCGAGGAACGCGATCCCGGCGAGATCCTGAACTTCGGTGGCCGGAGGGTGGCACCCGAAGGCGCGGAGGTGTTCAACCCGGCCTTCGACGTGACGCCGAACGCCCTGATCACCGCCGTGGTGACCGAACAGGGCATCCTCCGCTAGAAGGATTCCAGGCAGGACGGCTCACGGTCGGTGGCGAACGCCGCCGTCGCCCGCGACACCGCACCGGCCGTCCGCTGCCGGATCCGCCCGGCCGCGGCCAGCGTGCTCGGCCGGGTCCCGCCGAGGAAGATCGCGCCGAGGTCGATCACGTCCAGTTCGAGATCGGGCGCGTCCTCCACCCGGGTGACAGCGGCGTTGCCGTCGGCGTCGGTGACGAGCCGCCAGTTCCCCGCGTTCCACGGGCAGAACGCGTCCTCGACACCGAACACCAACTCCACCGCGGCGCTGTAGCGGCGGGTCTTCAGCGCGCGGTCGACGTCGACCAGCCGGACCCACAGGGAGTCACCGGCGGAGCGGGAGATCTTGCGGGGATCGGCCAGCAGGTGGATGAGCGGCTCGTCGAGGGCGGCGAACGCCTCGATGGTCGCGATCAGGTCGTAGTCGAGCAGAAAGCGGTACAGCGTCGCGTACGCCTCCGGCGTGGTCGCGACCAGTTCCAGCAGGTTCAGCGTCCCGCGCGGGCCTTCCTCGTGCCAGTCGCTCCGGACGCGATAGATCGCGTACCCGTCCGGCAGGATGGCGAACTTGAGCGCGGTCGCGCCGTGACGCCGGTACTCCGGATCGTCGAGGATGAACTCCCACGCGGACGCGGGCCGGTCGAGCGCGCCGACCCGCAGTGGCGCTTCCTTCTCGTAGATCGCCTTGATCAGCGGGATCGCCTGCTCGCGCGGAACCTCGCGCACGCGCTCGGCTTCGAGTTCGACGCCGGGCCGGTATGCCGCCTTCGCCTGGACCTTCGCCCGGTAGAACTGCGCCGCGAGGCCGTAGCCGAAGCGGGGGTAGATGACCGATTCGGACGCCCACAACGCGGCGATCGGCTCGCCGCCGTCCTCGTGCAGGCCATGCAACTGCGCCCGCATGACGCGGGTGAGCGCGCCCCGCCTGCGATGCCCGGGAGCGACGCCGACCGACGTCACCGCGCCGAACGGCGTCTGCCCTGCTCCGGGAACGGTGATCTTGCGGGTGAGCAGTTCCCCCGTCCCGATCAACTCGTCGCCGTCGAAGACGCCGTGTGAACGGTCGGGCTCGAACACCAGCTCTTCGCGGTGCTTCAGCCCATCCGTGGGATCGCTGAGGAACGCACTCGCGAGCAACTCCGCGAACGCGGGCAGGTCGTCGGTGGTCAGGGTACGGAGGGTCAAGCTGTCATCGCTCACCCCGCCGTATTACGCCCCTCGGCCGACGACCGCCACGCATTAACGGGCGGAAATCAGGGCCGAGGCCCGATCACCTCACCCATTTCCTTGACCTCGATCGCCATCGCCGGGCAGGAATCCGCCGCGTCGAGCACGATCTCGTCCGGCGTCACCTCACCCGTCAAGACGGTCGCCGTGGCACCTTCGAGTTCGAAAACCCCCGGCACCAGCGAAGCGCACATCCCCGAGCCGATGCATGTTCCTCCATCGACCTCGACATTCCAGCTCATCGTCACCATCCGATCGGCATTGAGCGGGGCCCCCGCACCAGCATCTGCGTCTTCCACACGATATCGCCGTCGAGGCGCAGTCCGGGGAGATCTCGCAGCAATGCCCGCAACGCCTCCTGCAATTCCAGCCTGGCCAGCGGCGCACCGAGGCAGTGGTGCACGCCGTGGCCGAAACCGAGGTGGGGATTGGCCTCCCGGCCGAATTCGAGGCTTTCGGCCGTCGTGAACTGGAGCGCGTCCCGGTTGGCGGCACCGATCGCGACCATCACCGGCTCGCCTTCCTTCACCAGCACGTCACCCACCTGGATGTCTTCGCTGGCGTAGCGGGCGAACCCGGCGCCGGCACCCAAGGGGATGAACCGCAGCAGTTCCTCCACCGCGGCCGGGATGAGGTCCAGGTTCGCACGCAGGCGCGCCAGCTGCTCGGGCTGTTCGAGCAGCGCGTAGACGAAGTTGGGGATCTGGCTCGCGGTGGTCTCGTGCCCGGCGATCAGGATGCCGATGCACATGTCGACCAGTTCCAGCTCGCTCAGCCTGTCCCGGACGTCACGCGCCTCGATCAACGCGGTCATCAAGTCGTCCTGTGGCTGGGCGCGGTGCTCTTCGACGAGCCCGTGCATGTACGCGCGCAGTTCCTCCTGGTTGGCCATCATCTGTTCGGTGGTCAGCGGGCTGGTCGACAGTGCGGCGTCGCTCCAGACACGGAACTTCGGCCTGTCCTCGACGGGCACGCCGAGCAGTTCGCAGATGACCGCGACCGGGATCGGCAGCGCGTAGTCCTCGACCAGGTCGGCGGGCTGCCCGGCGGCCTTCATGTCCTCGATGAGGCCGGCCGCCAGATCCGCGACCCTCGGCCGCAGCAGTTCGACGCGGCGCATGGTGAACGCCTTCGCGACCAGTGTGCGAAGCCGGGTGTGGTCGGGCGGGTCCATGCTCAGTATCCCGCCGGGGCGCCTGCCCGGCGCCATCCGCGGCTCGTCCTTGTCCACCGACATCGCGCGGGAGAACCGGCGGTCGCCCAGCACGAAGCGCGCGTCGGCGTACCGGGTGGCGAGCCAGGCGGGCTCACCATGCGGAAGACGTACACGGATCATGCCCTCGGCGTCGCGGGCGGCGGCGTAGGCCTCGTTGAGGTCGAGACCCGCGTCTTCGTTGAAGGGATAGGCGACGGGTTCGGTGTGAGTGGTGGTCATTTGTCCGGAAACCCCCCGGGTGGCAGTTTGTAAGCAACTGCTTACAACGCTAGCCACCATCACGGAAAGCGTCAATGCGCCTACCGTGCGACATCCGGCTAGCCTGTCCCTGATGATGGAAGAACCGCAGGTCCGCAAGCGCGACGCGGCCGCCACCAAGGCCGCCCTGCTCGACGCGGCGGCGGTCCTGTTCGGTGAGCGCGGCTTCGATCGCACGACCGTGCGTGACATCGCGAAACTCGCCGGCGCCAACCAAGCCCTGCTGTTCCGCTACTTCGGTTCGAAGGACGCGCTCTTCGAGGAAGTCCTGGCACGCGGCGGGCGCGAGCAGATCGCCAGCACGCCGCCGGGTGAACTGCTCGGGACGGCGTTGCGCGGCATGCTGGAATCCGACACCCGCCGCGACCGCACCCTCGACGCCTACCTGCGCTCGACCGGGCACGACAGCGCCGCGACCGCGGTCCGGCGGCAACTCGGCGAGGAATACGCGAAGGTACTGGCGACGCTCACCGACGCGGGCGACGCCGACCTGCGGGCCGACCTGATCCTGGCCTGGCTGCTCGGGATCGGCCTCGTCCGCGAGATCACCGGCAAGGAACCCCTTGCCAGCGCGGATCCCGACGACGTCTGCCGCCTCGTGCTCGGCGCGGCGCGGACGCTGCTGGAGCGCAGCGGTTAAGCGGTCGCCGCCCCCGAAGCCGAGTTCAAAGCACTGACCAGGCAAGGCCTGCTCCCGGCGGTGACCTCACTGACCGGGTCGCTCGGCCTCGGCGAGGTCGTCCCGTTCACCGAGGGCTCGCTCCACGACGGCGAACGCCTCCGGCTGGCCGGTCTTTTCGACTTCGAACCGGCCATGCGCGGCGCGGCCGAGTACGACTTCGTCGCCGTCGGGCTGTTCGTTTCGGGTGGGGACAAGGACTTCCTGCGGCGGCTCCTCTCCGGATACGGCGTCACGCCGGACGAGGAGTTCTCACGACGCTGTCTGGCGTACGCGCTTTTGCACGTCTACAGCAACTTCACCTGGTATCTGAGGGTGCTCCCGGCGCCGGAGGAACCGACGCTGGAGAGCCTCGCCCGCGCTTGGTGGTAGCCCACGTCACCGGCACGGCTTCCGGGCCGCGAATCGAAAGCGGCGGGCGCCATACGATCTCCGCGTGCGGGACGGCGACGTCCAGTCCGGGAAGCCCGTCGAGCAGGGTCCGCAACGCGATCTCCCCTTCGAGCCGGGCGAGTGCCGCGCCGAGGCAGAAGTGGACGCCGTGCCCGAAGCCGAGTTGCGGCGCGTTGCGGCGCCGGATGTCGAACCGCGAAGCGCCGGGGAACGCGGTCTCGTCCCGGTTCGCCGCCCCGGTGTGCGCGAGCACGGCCTCACCGCGCCGGACCAGGACACCACCGAGTTCGACGTCCTCCAGCGCGACGCGGAGAAGCGACGCGTCGGCCGGTCCGTCGTAACGCATGATCTCCTCGACCGCACCCGCCGTCAGCCCGGGATCCGTGCGCAATGCGGCGAACTGCTCCGGATTCCGGGAAAGCAGCACGATCCCGGTGGCGATCAGGCTGACCGTGGTCTCGTGCCCGGCCAGCAGAAGCTGCGTGGCCAGATCGATCAGCTCGGGTTCGGTGAGCCTGTCGCCGTCTTCGTCACGGGCGTGGACGAGGGCGCTCAAGAGGTCCTCGCCAGGGGTCTTCCGCTTGACGGCGACGAGGGCCGCCATGTCGTCCGCCCCGTCGCGGCGTGCCTGAGCGACCTCTTCGGGAGTGTGCGAGACCGGCGTGACGATGACCCGCGACCATTGCTTGAACCGTTCCCGGCCACTGAAAGGGACACCGAGGATTTCGCACATGACCGCCGTCGGCAGCGGGAAGGCGAACATCTCGACGAGGTCCACGGGCGGCCCGTGCTCGGCCATCGCCCACGACAATCCGTCGGCGATCTCCTGGATCCGCGGCCGCAGCCCGGCGATCCGCCGGACGGTGAACGCCTGCGCCGACAGTTTCCGCAGCCGCGTGTGGTCCGGCGGGTCCATGTTCAGAATGCTGTGGTCACCGGTGGAGAAATCCCCCGGCTCGATGAGGCACGGCGCGCCGGGGCCGAGCAGGTCGCGTGAGAACCGCGCGTCCGAGAACACCAGGCGGACGTCCTCGTACCGGGTCACCAGCCAGCCTTCGCAGCCGCTCGGGAAAACCACCCGCGACATCGGCGGATACTCGGCGTAGATCGCGCCCACCGGGGTCGCGGCGTACCTCTTGGCCGCGGGATACGTAGCTGTCATGGGCCGATGATGAGCGGTGGGCCGCACCGCCGGAAGGCTCCGGCGGTGCGGCCCACCGAAGAGCCGAAGATCCTTCTCACCGCGTGATAATCCCGCGCGGGGAAGCCCGCACCGGGCTCGAAGGCAGCCGGACGCCGTAGGGCGATCTCGACGAGTTGCCGCGGCGTGTAGGTCGCGTACTCACTCAGCGCCTCGGGATCCTCCGTGTGGTTGGCGACGCCGCCGGTCCGGAAAGGCTCTAGCGAGGAAGCGCTCGCCGGAGCAGTTCCGCCAGATGCAGTGCCCGGCGTCCGTCGAGTTGCTCGATTTGTGTCCGGCAGCTGAACCCGTCCGCGACCACTTCGGTGCCGTCGGCCGCGGCGCGGATCGCGGGTAGCATCCGGTCCTCGGCGCAGGCGACGGAAACGTCGTAGTGCCCCCGTTCGAAGCCGAAGTTGCCGGCCAGTCCACAGCAGCCGGAGTCCATTGTGGAATTACGGACACCCGCGGCCCGCAGCGCGGCCTCGTCGGCGCCGAAGCCGAGGACGGCGTGCTGATGACAATGGACCTGGCTGAGTGCTTCGACGTCCAGTGAACGGAACTCGAGCGGCGAGTCCTCGATGAGTTCGGCGAACGTCCTGGTCTGCTCGGACAGGAGTTTCGCGATCGGGTCGTCCGGCAGCAGCGCCGGAAGGTCGCCGCGGAAGAGGGCCGTGCAACTCGGTTCGAGCCCGGCCACCCGGTAGCCTGCCCGCAAATACGGTTCGAGTACGGAAACCGTGTGGCGCAACACCTTCTTCGCGACGTCGAGTTGCCCGGTGGAGATCAAGGTGAGCCCGCAGCACACGCCGCGATCGGGCAGGACGACGTCGTACCCGGCGGCGGTGAGCACTTCGGCCGCGGCGTCGAGGACGTCCGGGGTGAGGTAGTTGTTGAAGGAGTCCGGCCACAGCACCACCGGCCGGGCGCCGGTCGCCCACCGGCGGAGATCCTCGCGGCGGCGGGTGAACGGCGTCCGCGCGAACGTCGGCAGTTCCCGTTCCGGCGCGATCCCGCCGAGACGTTTCAGCAGACCGGACAACCGCCGCGACATCGTGTTCGCCAGCCGTGGCGCCAGAGCCGCCGCGCGGAACCAGAGCGGAAGCCAGCCCATCGAGTAGTGCGATGCCGGGCGCAGCCGTCCCTTGTGGTGCTGATGCAGGAATTCCGCCTTGTAGGTCGCCATGTCGACATCGACCGGGCAGTCGGACAAGCACCCCTTGCACGACAGGCAGAGATCCAGCGCCTCCGCGACCTCTTCCGAACGCCAGCCATCGGTGATCAGTTCGCCGTTCACCATCTCGGCGAGCAGATGCGCGCGTCCCCGTGTCGAGTGTTTCTCCTCGCGGGTGACGCGGTAACTCGGGCACATCACGCCGGGACCGGTGGTGTCGCGGCATTTCCCGACGCCGACACAGCGTCGCATCGCCTGCCCGAAGCTGCCCTCGTCCTCCGGGTACGCGAGCGCGGTGACATCTTCGAGTTCCAGTGGCGCGCGCCGGACACGCAGATCGGCGTCGACCGGCCTCGGGTTGACGAGGATGCCGGGGTTCATCATCCCCGCCGGGTCGAAGATCCCCTTGAACCGCTCGAAAAGCGCGAGGATCTCGCGGCTGTACATCCGGGGCAGGAGCTCCGAGCGCGCCTGGCCGTCGCCGTGTTCGCCGGACAGCGAGCCACCGTGCGCGGCGACCAGGTCCGCCGACTCTTCCAGGAACGACCGGAAACCGGCGATCCCTCGCGGGGAAAGGAGATCGAAGTCGAGGCGCAAATGGAGGCAGCCCTCGCCGTAGTGACCGTAGACGACACTTTTGCGGCCGTGTTTTCGCATGAGTTCCTTGAACTCATGCAAGTAGGCACCCAGCCGCGCGGGTGGGACGGCGGCGTCCTCCCAGCCGGGCCAGGCTTCCTCGCCACCGGCCAGCCGGGTCGCGAGACCGGCGCCCTCCTCCCGGACGCGCCACAGCCGCTTTTGCGCGGCCGCGTCGTCGAGCAGCGCGGACCCGGTCAGCGCGCCACCCAGCTCGGCGATCAACGCCCGCGCCTTCTCGGGGTCGGCCATCTCGACGAACAGCCAGGCACCACCCGGCGGCAAACCGTCGGCACGGCCGGGTTCGAGCAGCGCGACGAGGTCCGCGTCGACGCCTTCGACGGTCAGCGGCGACCAGGGCAGGATCGCCGGAACGGCGTCGGCCGCGGCGATGTCGGATGCGAAGCCGAGCACCGCGAGCACCTTGCGTTTCGGCTGCTCAGCCAGCGAGACTGTCGCTTCGAGCACCGTCACGCAGGTGCCCTCGCTGCCGACGAGAGCCTTGGCGACGTCGAAACCGTTCTCCGGCAGCAGGTGTTCCAGCCCGTAACCGGACACCCGCCTGCTGAAGGTGGACAGTTCGGTACGCAGTAAGGCCAGGTTGTCCCGGACGAGCGCGCGCAACTCCGAGAAGACCCGGCCCTCGGTGCCGGGCAAGGCCGCACGGGCGTCCACTTCGGACGGTGTGGTCGGCCCGACGGTGAACCGGGTGCCGTCGTAGAGCAGCACGTCCAGCTCGCGGACGACGTCGACAGTGCGGCCGTAAGCCACCGAATGCGACCCGCAGGCGTTGTTGCCGATCATCCCGCCGATCGTGCACCGCGAATGCGTCGACGGGTCGGGGCCGAACCGGAGCCCGTGCGGCGCGGCGAGCGCCTGGAGGTCGTCGAGGACGGTCCCGGGTGCCACCCGCGCCGTCCGCGACACCGGGTCGAGGTCGAGCACGCCGCCGAGGTGCCGTGACGTGTCGATCACGACGCCCGGCCCGCAGGAGTTGCCGGCGACACTGGTGCCGCCACCGCGGACGATCACCGGAAGCCCCGCCTCCCGGCAGGCGGCGACGGCCTCGATCACCTCGTCGACGCTCCGCGGCAGTACAACGCCCTGAGGGACGTGCCGGTAGTTGGAGGCATCGGTCGTGTACAGCGCCAGTGTCGCGGCGTCCGCCAGGATCTCCACGGGTCCATTCAAGACAATGCGGGCCTCGGACGCATAGTGGCACCCTCTCCGGTCGGGTATGTCCCGAAGCTGCCTCCTCTAGGTGAGCTGGTTGTTGGCCGGGCCGACGACGAGAGGTGCGTTGACCTCGGCGCCATGGCCGAGCACCCCGCCGACGGCCGCCGGGATCAGGACGTCGATCAGCTCCACTCCTTCTTGGTGGATCGGTTGTCGAAGCGGAAAGAAATCGCCGGATTCGGCGAGTTCGATCATTTTCCGGCATCTGCGCAAGACCGAGCCGTCACCCCTGCCGCTACGAATATCAGGTGACAACCCCTAGGTCTTCACCCTTGAATACACGACACACCACCCCTAAGTTCGCCCGAAATCCGGGACTTCGCACCGGAGAAGACGGAAACTGTCGGGGGTATGGGTTTCACTGTTCAGAGCGGAACAGAAAGGAGGCGCGCCATGGACGTTCGGACAGAGCTGAACCATCGTGAGCGGGCCACCCTGAGAGCCGTGGCCGATGGCCACGCCGAAATCAGCTGCAGCTGCGAGCCGGACCTGTTCGTCGACGGTCTCGCCTGCTGCGACCAGCACACCGCGCACCGCCTGGCCCACCTCGGCCTGGTGGCACCCGCCCGGGGCGGGCAGTGGGGCGAACGCGTCCCCGCCCTGCTCACCGAGGCCGGAGCGCGGGCCTTGGGGGGCACGCTCGCCACACCAGGGCTGGCCGCCGCCTAAAAGCGTTTGCCGGGGTGCGGCGGGGGCGCCACGATCGGCTGATGCGCGTGTTCCTGGAGACCGAGCGGCTCCTGCTGCGGCAGTTCACCGAGGCCGACGTCGACGAGCTGTTCGCGCTCTACGACGATCCCGGCGTCATGCGGTTCCTCAATGGGGGCAAACCCGCCGACCGGGCGGAGATCATCGAACTCGACCTTCCCGCCTTTCTCGGTTACTACGAGCGCTTCCCCGGTTACGGGTTCTGGGCGGCAATCGAGAAATCCAGCGGGGCATTTCTGGGGTGGTTTCATTTCCGGCCTCTGCGTGGTCATCGGACGGATGACCCGGAGCTGGGCTATCGGCTGAATCGGTCGTCCTGGGGCAAGGGGTATGCGACCGAAGGTTCGCTCGCGCTCCTGGACAAGGGCTTCACCGAACTGGGGGCGCACCGGATCTGGGCGGCGACGATGGCGGTGAACCTGGGGTCGCGGCGGGTGATGGAGAAGATCGGGATGCGGCACGTCCGGACCTATCACCAGGAGTTCGACGACCCGATTCCCGGGACCGAGGAGGGCGAGGTCGAGTACGCCATCACGCTGGAGGAGTGGCAGGCTCGCTCGTCCGGGTGACGGGACCCGGAGCTCGCGTGTTCGCCCGCCAAGCACGCGAGTTCCGCCTCTGAGCACGCGAGTCCCGCCTCCAAGCACGCGAGTCCCGTGCTTGAGCACGCGAGTTCGGTGTCCGCTCACAGGGTAGGGAGCCAGGTCTCCCCGATCTCCTCGGCGAGGGCCTCACCGCCGGTCAGGTCGGCGAGCCAGGCGTGGAACGCGTCCCCCTGGTCCGGCGCGAGCCCGACGTCGAAGTGCGCGACGTCCTCGAAGCGCGTCGCGTGCAGCAGGTACGGCGACGAGCGGATGTCGTTCTCCAGCCGTCCGGCCCGGTCGTAGTCGACGACGACCTCCACCAGCCGCAACCGCCGGTACTCGCGGACCCCGATCACGTCGACGGCTTCGGAGACGGCCTGGCCGTACGCGCGGATCAGGCCGCCGGCGCCGAGCAGCACACCGCCGAAGTAGCGGGTCACCACCGCGACGGTGTCGGTCAGTTCGCGGCGGCGGAGTACCTCGAGCATCGGGGTGCCCGCCGTTCCCGCCGGCTCGCCGTCGTCACTCGAACGCTGTGCGCGGCCGTCGGCGCCGAGGACGAACGCGTGGCAGTGGTGCCGGGCCGCCGGATCGACCCTCTTCCGGGTGGCGATCACCGCACGGGCGGCGTCTTCCGAGGTCACCGGGGCGAGCGCGCAAAGGAAGCGCGAACGCCGGATTTCGATCTCGTGGACCCCGGTGCCCGCCACGGTGAGATAACGATCCGCCATCGGCCAAGCTTCTCAAACCGGGCGCACCGCTCTGCCGTTCGGGCGATTCGGTGGTCACGTCCGGTCACGGCGACAGCGGCGAAACCCACTCCAATGCGCGATCCAAGTCACACTAACGGGGGACGTGAACGACCGTTCACGCAGGTCAGCGCCGTGGTGCCCCACTCAGTGGACATGTCGTTCCAGCCAGTGGGCTGATGAGGTTTGAAGTCAACGCCGACGTGGCATTTCCCACCCCGACCAACCGACGTATGTCGATAACAGCGATTTCACACTATCGTCATAAGACCGGCGAACCCGGGAGTAACACCTGCGCCCCGCCTGCCACCCACCACAACGGCCTGGCGGCACGCGGCGCACTCGCAGTACCGATAAGCGCATCGGCCGCCCAGTGCAGTGCGGCTCTACGAGTCCTGCCCCCGTTTCGCGGGCAGGATCGTTCCCTCTCGACTGACCAATCGCGGTCCCGGACCACTCCGTTAACTGGTTCAGCTACGAACCACCCGAACGGAGTGGTACCGGTCGCGCCGACGCCTGGGAGGCGGCCAGCCGTGACCCCCCGTGCCAGCAACAAGGGCAGCAAGGCCCCCGAAGGCCTGTATGACCCGGAGTTCGAACATGACGCCTGTGGTGTCGCGTTCGTTGCCGACCTCTCCGGTAAACGCGATCACGGCATCGTCGCCAAAGCACTGATCGCGCTGCGGAACCTCGAACATCGCGGGGCCCGCGGCGCCGACCCGGAGACCGGCGACGGCGCCGGGATCCTGATCCAGGTGCCCGACGAGTTCTACCGTGACGTCGCCGGCTTCGAACTGCCCGAACCCGGCGAGTACGCCGTCGGCACGGCTTTCCTTCCCCAGGAAGAAAAGCCGCGCGGCCTGGCGATGACGACCATCGAGCGCATCGCCGCCGAAGAGGGCATGCGTGTGCTCGGCTGGCGGGATCTGCCCGTCCACACCGAACACGTCGGGACGGGCGCGGCCGAGACGATGCCGCATTTCAGCCAGCTGTTCCTGTCCGGTCGACAGGACGCGCTTTCCGGCCTGGCGCTGGAGCGCGCCGCGTTCGTGGTGCGCAAGCGCGCCGAGCACGAGCTGGTCGAGGACGACGTCTACTTCCCGAGCCTTTCGTCGCGTACGATCGTCTACAAAGGAATGCTCACCGAGCCGCAGGTCGGGAAGTTCTTCGCCGACCTCACCGACGAGCGGGTCACCAGTGCCATCGGCCTGGTGCACTCCCGCTTCTCCACCAACACGTTCCCGTCGTGGCCGCTGGCGCACCCATACCGGTACGTCGCCCACAACGGCGAGATCAACACCCTGCGTGGCAACCGGAACTGGATGGACGCACGCGAGGCGCTGCTCGAATCCGACCTGATCCCCGGTGACCTCAAGCGGATCTTCCCCGTCATCACCCGCGGCGCGAGCGACTCGGCGTCCTTCGACGAGGTGCTGGAGCTGCTCCACCTCGGCGGCCGGTCGCTGCCGCACGCGGTGCTGATGATGATCCCGGAGGCGTGGGAGAACCATCAGGAGATGGACCCGGCGCGCCGCGCGTTCTACGAGTTCCACTCGACGCTGATGGAGCCGTGGGACGGTCCCGCGCTGGTTTCCTTCACCGACGGCACCCAGATCGGCGCGGTGCTCGACCGCAACGGCCTGCGCCCCGCCCGGTACTGGGTGACCGAAGACGGCCTCGTCGTCCTCGCCAGCGAGGTCGGCGTGCTGGAGCTGGACCAGGCCACGATCGTCCGGAAGGGACGGTTGGAACCGGGCCGCATGTTCCTCGTGGACACTGAGGCAGGCAGGATCGTCGAGGACGAGGAGATCAAGAACGAGCTCGCCACCGAGCACCCGTACGACGAATGGGTCGAGGACGGGCTGCTCCCCCTCGAAGGACTTCCCGGGCGCGAGCGTGAGATCCCGCCGCACGCCGCCCTCGTACGCCGTCAGCAGGCTTTCGGCTACACCGAGGAAGAACTCGACGTCCTGCTCGAACCGATGGCCCGCACCGGCGCGGAGCCGATCGGCTCGATGGGCAACGACTCCCCCATCGCGTCGCTGTCGAGCCGCCCGCGGCTGCTCTTCGACTACTTCATCCAGCTCTTCGCCCAGGTGACCAACCCGCCGCTGGACGCGATCCGCGAAGAGCTGGTCACCGCGCTCGGCACCCAGCTCGGCGCGCAGCCGAACCTGCTGGAGGCCGACGCGAAGTCGTGCCGCCGGATCGTGCTGCCGTTCCCGGTGCTCGACAACGACGAGTTCGCGAAGCTGGTGCACGCCAACGACGACGGCGACCTGCCCGAGTTCCAGTCGGTCTCCGTGCAGGGCACCTACGACGTCCACGGCGGCGGCGAGGCGCTCGTGCGGCGGCTCGACGAGATCCGCGCCGAGGTGTCCGCGGCCATCGCCGAGGGCGCGCGGCTGATCGTGCTGTCCGACCGCGGGATCGACGAGGACCACGCCGGTATCCCGTCGCTGCTGCTCACCGGCGCGGTGCACCATCACCTGGTGCGTGAGAAGACCCGTACGCAGGTCGGCCTCATCGTCGAGGCAGGCGACGCGCGCGAGGTCCACCACATCGCGCTGCTGATCGGCTACGGCGTCGCCGCGGTGAACCCGTACCTGGCGATGGCGACCGTCGAGGAGATGGCCGACCATGGCCTGATCGCCGGTGCCACCGCCAAGCAGGCGACCGCGAACCTGATCAAGGCGCTGGGCAAGGGCGTCCGCAAGACGATGTCGAAAATGGGAGTGTCCACAGTGGCCTCTTACACCGGCGCGCAGATCTTCGAAGCGGTCGGGCTCGGTGCCGACGTCATCGAGAACTGCTTCACCGGCACCACTTCCCGCCTCGGCGGCGTCGGCTTCGACACGCTCGCGCTGGAGGTCGCCGAACGGCACCGTCGCGCGTTCCCCGCCGACGGGTTCCGCGCGAACCACCGCGAGCTGGAGACCGGCGCGGACTACCAGTGGCGCCGCGACGGCGAGCCGCATTTGTTCAACCCGCAGACGGTGTTCAAGCTGCAGCACTCCACTCGCGCCGGGAAGTACGACGTCTTCAAGGAGTACACGCGGGCCGTCGACGACCAGGCGCAGAAGCTGTACACACTGCGCGGGCTGTTCGACTTCAAGTTCGGCACGCGGCCCCCGGTGCCGGTCGAGGAGGTCGAGCCGGTCTCCGAGATCGTCAAGCGGTTCGCCACCGGCGCGATCTCCTACGGGTCGATTTCGGCGGAGATGCACGAAACGCTGGCCATCGCGATGAACCGCCTCGGCGGCAAGTCGAACACCGGTGAGGGCGGCGAGGATCCGGACCGGCTGTACGACCCCGAGCGCCGCAGCGCGGTGAAGCAGGTCGCGAGTGGCCGGTTCGGTGTCACCAGCGAGTACCTGGTCAACGCCGACGACATCCAGATCAAGATGGCGCAGGGCGCGAAGCCCGGCGAGGGTGGCCAGCTGCCCGGCGCGAAGGTGTACCCGTGGATCGCGAAGACGCGGCATTCCACGCCGGGGGTCGGGCTCATCTCGCCGCCGCCGCATCACGACATCTACTCGATCGAGGATCTGGCGCAGCTGATCCACGACCTCAAGAACGCCAACCCGGCCGCGCGTATCCACGTGAAGCTCGTGTCCGAGGTCGGCGTCGGCACGGTCGCGGCCGGCGTTTCCAAGGCACACGCGGACGTCGTGCTCATCTCCGGGCACGACGGCGGCACCGGCGCTTCGCCGCTTTCGTCCATCAAGCACGCGGGTGGCCCGTGGGAACTCGGGCTCGCCGAGACGCAGCAGACGTTGCTGGTCAACCGGTTGCGCGACCGGATCGTGGTGCAGACCGACGGCCAGCTCAAAACCGGCCGCGACGTCGTCATCGCCGCGCTGCTCGGTGCCGAGGAGTTCGGTTTCGCGACCGCCCCGCTGGTGGTTTCCGGCTGCATCATGATGCGTGTCTGCCACCTGGACACCTGTCCGGTCGGCGTCGCGACGCAGAACCCCAAACTGCGTGAGCGGTTCAGCGGCAAGGCCGAGTACGTGGTGAACTTCTTCGAGTTCATCGCGCAGGAGGTCCGGGAGTACCTGGCGGAGCTGGGTTTCCGGTCCATCGCCGAGGCCGTCGGGCATGCCGAGATGCTCGACAAGCGCAAGGCGATCGACCACTGGAAGGCCGCCGGGCTCGACCTGTCGCCGATCTTCCACGTACCCGACATGGCCCCGGCCGGTCTGCGTCACCAGCAGACGGTGCAGGACCACGGGCTGGAGAAGGCACTCGACAACACGCTGATCCAGCTGGCCGAGGGCGCGCTGTCGTCCGGGGACAAGGTGCGGCTGGAACTGCCGGTGCGCAACGTGAACCGGACCGTCGGCACCATGCTCGGCCACGAGCTCACCAAACGGTGGGGCGGCGACGGCCTGCCGGACAACACGATCGACGTCACCTTCACCGGCACCGCGGGTCAGTCGTTCGGCGCGTTCGTGCCGAAGGGCATCACCCTGCGGCTCTACGGCGACGGCAACGACTACGTCGGCAAGGGCCTGTCCGGCGGACGGCTCATCGTGCGGCCGCCCGAGGTGGCGCGGTACAACGCCGAAGAGCACATCATCGCGGGCAACGTGATCGGCTACGGCGCGACCAGTGGCGAGATCTTCATCCGCGGCAAGGTCGGCGAGCGGTTCTGCGTGCGCAACTCGGGTGCGCTGGCCGTGGTCGAAGGCGTGGGCGACCACGGTTGCGAGTACATGACCGGCGGCCGGGTGATCGTGCTCGGCAGTGTCGGCCGCAACTTCGCGGCGGGGATGTCGGGTGGCATCGCCTACGTGTTCGATCTGCCCGCGCACCGGGCGAACCCGGAGATGGTCGACATCGACCCGCTGGATTCGGCCGACGCGGACTTCCTGCGCGAGACGCTCGAAAAGCATTACGACGAAACGGAATCCGCGGTCGCGCGTGCGCTGCTCGCCGATTGGGACGCCGCCGTCGACCGGTTCGGCAAGGTCATGCCGAAGGACTACAAGCGTGTGCTCGCGGCGCAGGCCAAGGCCGAACGTGACGGGCGTGACGTGAACGAGGCGATCATGGAGGCCGCACATGGCTGACCCCAAGGGCTTTCTGACCACCACGCGCGAGACGCCGAAAAGCCGTCCCGTCGACCTGCGCCTGATGGACTGGCGTGAGGTGTACGAGGACTTCGCGACGTCGAAACTGCAGAAGCAGGCCGGGCGCTGCATGGACTGCGGCATCCCGTTCTGCCACCAGGGCTGCCCGCTCGGGAACCTCATCCCCGAATGGAACACCCTGACCTGGCGCGATGACTGGCGTGAAGCGGCCGACCGGCTGCACGCGACCAACAATTTCCCGGAGTTCACCGGGACCCTTTGCCCGGCGCCGTGTGAGACAGCGTGTGTGCTCGGGATCAACGACGATCCCGTGACCATCAAGCGGGTCGAAATCTCGATCATCGACCGGGCCTTCGAGGAAGGCTGGGTCACGCCGCAGGAGCCGGTCGCGCGTACCGGCAAGAAGGTGGCGGTGGTCGGATCCGGGCCGTCGGGACTCGCCGCGGCGCAGCAGCTCACGCGCGCGGGCCACAACGTCGTGGTCTTCGAGCGAGCCGACAAGATCGGCGGGCTGCTGCGCTACGGCATCCCCGAATTCAAGATGGAGAAGCACCGTCTCGACCGCCGTCTGGACCAGATGCGCGCGGAAGGCACGGAATTCCGGACGTCGGTGAATGTCGGCGTCGACCTCACCGTCGAGGAACTCCGGTCGTCGTACGACGCCGTGGTCCTCGCCGGTGGCGCGACGGCGTGGCGCGACCTGCCGATCGAGGGCCGTGAGCACCAAGGCATTCATCAGGCGATGGAGTTCCTGCCGCCGGCCAACCGCGTCGCGGCCGGCGAGCTGGACGTCTCGCCGATCAGCGCCGAGGGCCTCGACGTCGTCGTCATCGGCGGTGGCGACACCGGCGCGGACTGCGTCGGCACCTCGCACCGCCAGGGCGCGAAGTCGGTGACGCAGCTGGAGATCATGCCGAAACCCGCCCTTTCGCGGTCGGACGCGCATCCCTGGCCGACGTATCCGATGATCTACCGCGTCACTTCCGCGCATGAAGAGGGCGGAGAGCGGCTCTACTCGGTCAACACCCAGGAGTTCGCGGCCGACGCCGACGGGCGCGTGCGTGCGCTGAAGCTGGTCGAGGTGCGCAGCGAAGGCGGCAAGTTCGTCCCGGTGCCCGGAACGGAACGCGAACTCCCCGCGCAGCTGGTGCTGCTCGCGATGGGCTTCGTCGGCCCGGAGCGGGAAGGCCTGCTGGAGGCACTCGACGTCGAGCTGGACCAGCGCGGCAACGTGGCCCGCGACAAGTCGTTCAAGACCAGCGTCGACAACGTGTTCGTGGCGGGTGACATGGGCCGGGGCCAGTCGCTCATCGTCTGGGCGATCGCCGAAGGCCGCTCCGCGGCGGCCGGGGTGGACGCCTTTCTCACCGGGCGCGACGTCCTGCCCGCTCCCATCGCCCCGACGGACCGGCCCCTCTCCTAGCCCTCCCCGCGTTTAGTCCTCTACTTGCGGTAGTTGCACGTGCATCTACCGCAAGTAGAGGACTACTTGCATGAGGTAACCGTGCCGTTAGTTCTTTCGGGTGATAAAGCGGCCGAAAGAGGGTACTTACGGGTGAAGACGGCGACCTTTCGGTATCGGTTGTATCAGGGAGTACGACTCGAACGGCGGTGGGGACCGGCAAGACCTGCCCGGGGCCGCCGCGCGAGTTCCCGGGTAGGGGGTTCCTTGAATGACGATCGACTTGACCGTGCCGTTGGAATGGAAGCTGGCGACCGGCGACGCCGCGGCGATGCTCGAAGAACTACAGCCGAATATTCTCAAGGCACATAGCCGCGACCATTTTTCCGCGCTGTTCCTACGCTTTTCGGAGCCCGCGAGCGCGAAAACGTTCCTTGCCTCGCTCGTCCCGCTGATGAAGTCCGCTAAAACGCATCTGACCGAGGTCGAGCGATTCAAGACCGAGGGTGTGAAGGGTTCGCCGTACGTCGGCGCCGGACTGACCGCCGCCGGCTACCGGTTCCTGGAAATCCAGGCACCGCAAGACGAATCCTTCCTTCTTGGCATGCGCTCGCAGGAGACCCGCGAGAAGCTGAGCGACCCACCTCGTTCCACCTTCGACAGCGGATACCACGACGAGATCCACGCCGTCGTCATTGTCGGCGACGCGGCCGACGCTCCGATGACCGCACGCCGCAACGAGGTTCTCGCACTGATTCCGCCGACCATTTCCGTGGTCGCCGAGGAAACCGGACTCGGCCGGGTGAACGCCCAAGGCGAAGGTATCGAACATTTCGGCTATGTCGACGGCCGGAGCCAGCCGCTCTTCCTCGTCGAAGACGTCCGTGCGGAAAAGGCCGAAACGGACGGGATCACCGTGTGGAATCCAGAGGCCCCGCTGAACCAGGTACTCGTCGCGGATTGTGCGGCCCCCGATCCCGGCGTGCATTTCGGCAGCTACTTCGTTTTCCGCAAGCTGGAACAGAATGTGCGGCGGTTCAAGCAGGCCGAAGCGGATCTGGCCGACACACTCGGTCTTTCCGGCGAGGATCGGGAACGCGCGGGTGCGATGATCGTCGGCCGGTTCGAGGACGGCACCCCGGTGACCGCGCAACGGGAAGACGGCGAGGAAAGCCCGGTACCCAACAATTTCGACTACGGAAGTGACGCCACCGGCTCGAAATGCCCGTTCCAGGCGCATATCCGGAAGACGAACCCACGCGGGAGCGGCGGCGCCGAGGATCCTCCGCAGGAACGCCTGCACCTGATGGTGCGACGCGGCGTGCCCTACGGCGAGCGGGCCGACGACCCGAACGCCGACCTGCCGCCGTCCGCCCGGCCGAGCGGCGGGGTCGGCCTGCTGTTCATGGCGTTCAATGCGGTGCTGGGCAACCAGTTCGAGTTCACCCAGACGGTATGGGCGAACAACGCGTCGTTCCCGGTCCCGCCCGACGGGTTCAAACCGCCGGGCCTCGACCCGGTCATCGGACAGGGCCCGCGGCCGGAGTCCGCCTACACCAGGGAATGGGCGGGCACCGAGACGACGACCGCGGACCCGATCCCGCAGGCGGTGACCCTCAAGGGCGGCGATTACTTCTTCATGCCATCGCTGGCCTTCCTGCGCCAACTGGGCTGATCGGGCCTCCGGGTTCCTCACACGCTGTGGCCGATTCCGGTGATCGGGTGACGGTTATCCGCTAAACGTCACCGGAACGGACGCAAAGCGGATATCGGTCCGGAGTCAGCGGCGATAGCGTGCGAGATGGGCCGGTCCTGGGCGTACCGGCCACGGAGCGGGTGCCGGTCACACTGGGGGTGGCCGGCGCCCGCTCTTCCCATTTCTCCTCGAAGTCCCAAACCTGCCGCTTCCCCTCCGCTCGCATCGCGACGCGTAGTACTTTGTCCGGTGCGGTAAGCGACGGTCGCGCTTCGGGGAGGGAGCTCGAATGAATCGGCATGAACGGCTGACGGCCTTATTGGATATGGTGGGAGAGCGGGAGAAAGTCGACGTCGAGGTCTCGGCGGGCGAACTCGGGGTCTCCCCCGCGACGATCCGGCGTGATCTCGATCATCTGGCGGGCCGCAATCTCGTGGTCCGTACCCGCGGCGGCGCCGTCGCGAGCAATGTCGCCTATGACCTTCCGTTGCGGCACAAAGCCGCGCGCAACGCGCCGGAGCAGCAGCGGATCTCCGCGGCCGCGGCGAAAATGGTCGACCCCGGCATGGTGGTCGGCCTCAACGGCGGCACCGCGAGTACCGAAGTGGGCCGCGCGCTCGCCACCCGGCCGGATATGGGCGAGCCGAGCGGCTCCCCGCTGCTCACGGTGGTGACGAACGCGCTCAACATCGCCCACGAACTCGCCGTGCGGCCGAATATCAAGATCGTGGTGACCGGCGGGGTCGCCCGGCAGCAATCGTTCGACCTGTCCGGGCCGCTTTCACATTTGTTCCTCGATCAGATCTCGCTGGATCTGGTGTTCCTCGGAGTGGACGCCTTCGACCCGGTGCACGGCGCGCAGGCACACCACGAAGGTGACGCGAGCACGAACCGGCTGATGGCTGCCCGAGCGAGACAGGTGGTCGTGCTCGCCGACAGCGGGAAACTCGGCGGGCACGCCTTCGCGAAGATCTGCGCGACCGCCGATGTCGACGTTCTCATCACCGACGGCCGCGCGGATCCCGAGCGAGTGCACGCCTTCGAAGACGAAGGCGTGCGGGTGGTCAAGGCTTGAGCCGGTCCAGCGCGAGCAGCGCCGCGCCGAGCCTGCCCGCCTCGTCGCCGAGCTGCGCGATCCGCAGTTCCGGCATCCGCTGGAACTGCAGGTTCGCCGCCAGCCAGACGCGGACCGGTTCGAGCACGTAGTCACCGGCGGTGAAAAGGCCACCGCCGAGTACGACGACCTCGGGTGCGAGCAACGTGACCAAGGTCTTGATGCCGTGACCCAGCCCTTCGAGTGCGTCGTTCACAACGGAGATCGCGGCCTCGTCGCCATGGCGGGCGGCGTCGACCACCTGCTCGGCGCCTTCGGCCGGACGTCCGGTGTGCTCGTTGTAGCGGCGGGCGATGGCCGACGCCGAGGAGATCGCCTCGAGACAGCCTGTCGCGCCGCATCCGCAGGGCAGCCGGTGGCCGACGTCGATATGCCCGATCTCACCGCCGAGCCCGCCGGCGGCGTACAGCTTCCCGCCGAGCTGGAGCGCGGCCGCGATCCCGGTGCCGACCGGGATGAAGGCCGCGTCGGTGCAGCCTTTGCCCGCGCCGACGCGGAACTCCGCGAGCCCGCCCGCGCGGACGTCGTGCCCGAACGCGAACGGAATTCCCAGCCTGCGGTCGAGCATCTCGCCGAACGGGACATCGCGGAAGTCGAGGTTGGCCGAGAACCGGGCCACCCTGCCGACCTCGTCGACGATGCCAGGGATGACCACGCCGACCGCGTCCGGTTTGCCGGTGCCCGCCTGTTTGCCCAGGGTGTTCACGATCCGCGCGACCTGGTCCGCCAGTGCCTCGCCGTCCGCTCCGCGTGCGGTCGGTTCGCGCAGGCTGGCCAGGTCCTTCAGGTCCGCGTCGTACAAAGCCGCCTTGATGGACGTTCCGCCGACATCGAGTGCCGCCACCGCTGGTGTCATAACCGCGATTCTCACATTGACCGGATGGTTTGCGGAGACCTACTCTCAACCAGCCAGACGACGGCACCCGGAACGCGGTGAGATTCCGCGCGGTCGCGCCACTGTGACCCTGAACCGGACGGTTCGGGGAAGCCAGACCCGGCGCCGTCGTGTCACCCCTGAAGAGGCCGCGCTAGCCCGAGGAGGTCCACCGCAATGTCGTCACAAGCGGTATCCGCAGTTCCCGTCCCGATCCGGATCCCGATCCGCGAGATCCTGCCGTGGGCGGTTCTCGTCATCCTCCTTTCGTTGATCACCCTGTACTTCATCAGCGCCGAACAGGGCGCGGTGTCGGTGTTCGCGAACTCGTACGTCCACGAGTTCGTCCACGACGGCCGGCACCTGCTGGCCTTCCCCTGCCACTAGGCGGCGCGCGCCCCATGATGAGGTCCTTACTGGTCCGCGGCATGCTCGCGGGCCTGATCGCCGGTGTCCTGGCGACCCTTTTCGCGTACTTCTTCGGTGAGCCTTCGGTCGAGACCGCCATCGGTCTCGAAGGCACCGCCGCCCATTCCCACAGTGCTTCCGACGGCCACAGTGCTCCCGACGCCCACAGTGCTCCCGACGCCCACGGTTCGGCGGCACACGATCCGGCGGCACACGGGGCCGCCACCCCCGCCGAACCTGAGGAAGAGGAGCTCGTCACCCGTGGCGTGCAGAGCACCGTCGGCCTGCTGACCGGCGTCGGGCTGTACGGCGTCGCCGTCGGCGGCCTGTTCTCGCTCGCGTTCGCCTTCGTCTACGGACGGCTCGGCACGCTGCGGCCCCGGCTGACCGCCGCCCTGCTCACCGCCGGCGCCTTCGTGGTCGTGTTCCTGGTGCCGTTCCTGAAGTACCCGGCGAACCCGCCCGCCGTCGGGCAGGCGGGCACCATCGGAAGCCGGACCTCGCTGTACTTCGGCTTCGTCGCGCTTTCCCTGCTGATCGGCATCCTCGCCGCGGCGTTCGGCCGGAAGCTGGCCGACAAGCTCGGCGCCTGGCGCGGCGGGCTGCTCGCCGCGGGCGGATACGTCGTGCTGATCGCGGTGGCGGCGGCGCTGCTGCCGTCGATCGACGAAGTGCCCAACGGGTTCCCTGGTTCCACCCTGTGGACCTTCCGGCTGGCTTCGATAGGCACCCAGTTGGTGCTGTGGACCGTACTCGGCTTGACCTTCGGCGCCCTGGTCGAGAAGGCCTTGGGCCGCCAGGAAGTCACTAGCCCGCAGCCCGGCTGACCGATTCCCAGGACCGCCATTCCGTGACGCGCTCCTGGTGCAGTTCCACGATGACGTCGAAGTCCCCGTCGCCGAGCAGCAGGCGGCGGGGCGGCGCGTCGCTCGCCACCAGCTGGAGGATCGCCTCGGCGACCTTCACCGGGTCTCCGGGGACGCCGTCGGCGTATTTCGCCATCAGCGCCACCCGCACCGGGTCGTAGGCGGTGCTCATCGGTGACATCTTCAGGCTGGCGCCCATGAAGCCGGTCGCGTAGATCCTCGGCTCGACCAGGGTCACGTGGATGCCGAAGCCCGCCACCTCCTGCGCGAGCGCGTCACTGAGGCCTTCGAGAGCGAATTTGCTCGCGTTGTAGAGCCCCATGGTCGGCACCGCCATCAAGCCGCTCACGCTCGACATCTGCAGGATCCTGCCCGCCCCTTGCTTCCGCAGCACCGGGAGCACGGCCTGGGTGACCCACAGCGTGCCGAAGAAATTCGTCTCCATGATGGCGCGTGCGTCGTCCTCGCCGACCTCTTCGACCGCGCCCATCAGACCGTGACCGGCGTTGTTGACGACGATGTCGAGCCGCCCGAACGCCTTCGCCGCCTTCTCGACCGTCGCGAAGACCGCGGCTCTGTCCGTGACGTCCAGCGGCAGGATGACCAGTCTGCCTTCGCTCGCGGCCACCAGATCGTCCAGGACCTCGGGGCGGCGCGCGGTGCCGACGACGTTGTCCCCGGCTTCGAGGGCGTGCTCGGTGATGAGGCGGCCGAAACCGCGGCTGACGCCGGTAATGAACCAGGTACGCATGATGACTCCCAGATTTGGCGAGACGGACCGTCTCGTCTCGTTGTGCTACCATACCCGCATGGCTGGAAACGTCAAGGCCCCGGATCCGACCCGGCGTAACGAACGCTCTCGACAGGCCATCCTGACCGCGACGACCGAACTGCTCGGGGAGGTGGGCTACCCGAAGCTGGCGGTGGAGGCGATCGCGTCGCGGGCGGGGGTCGGGAAACAGACGATCTACCGGTGGTGGCCGGACAAGGGCGCGCTGGTGCTGGACGCGTACCTGACGCTCGTCCAAGGCGCGGGCGAGCTGACCTTTCCGGACACCGGCGATCTCGAAGCCGATCTGCGCACGGTGCTCCGGTCCACTGTGGACCCGCTGAACGACGAGGGATACGAGGCGTTCTACCGCGCGTTGCTGACCGCGATCCAGGGCGACGCGAAGCTTTCGGCGGAACTGGACGAGCGGCTCATGCGGCCGTGGCTGGAGGCGACCCGCTCACGGTTCCGGGTGGCCGCCGCGGTGGGGTTGATCAACGGGGAGGACATCGAGGCGGGGGTGGATCTGTTCTACGGGGCGGTTTACTACCGATGGCTGCTGAGGACCGGGCCGCTCACCGAGGAGTTCGGCGAAACGGTGGTCCGGCTGGTGCTGCGCGCGCTGGAGCCAGGGTCAAGCGCCGGGCGGCACGAAGGGCAGGTCAGCAGGGACGCCCGTCTCGATCAAACGCAGGAGACTCCCGGTGTCGACATGGTCCTCGACGGCGTCGGCGAGCCGTTCCAGCATGCTCTCCCGGAGCAGGCCGAAACCAGGAGCACCGTCGACCGGTGACCAGTCGGCGACCTCGCCGAGCCAGGCACGGCGGAAGCCGTCGTTCTCGAAGGCGCCGTGCCACATCGTGCCCCATACCGGCCCCCGCCGGTAGCCGTCCAAAAAGGACTCGGCGGGTCCGGTGGCCGAGACGGCGCCATGGTGGATCTCGTACGCCTCCACCGGCTGACCACGCCATTCACCCGACGGCCGGGCCAGCACCTTGTCGGCACTGAACGAGACCTTGGTCGGCAACAGGCCGAGACCGGGCACGACTCCGGCACCCGACTCGACGTCGTCCTCGATCTCGGCGGCCAGCATCTGGTAGCCACCGCAGATCCCGAGCACCGGGTGGCCGGCTTCGGCCCGTGCTTGGACAGCGGCGGCCAGGCCCCGGGCACGCAGCCACTCCAGGTCGTCCACGGTCGCGCGGGAACCGGGCAGGATCACCACATCAGCGGAAAGGACCGTGTCCGGATCAGCCGTCAGCATGACCGAGACACCGGGCTCGGCGGCCAGCGCGTCGACGTCGGTCGCGTTGGAGGCACGAGGGAAACGCACGACAGCGACGCGCAGGGAACCGCCGGTGGCGCCCCAGCCCGCGGCGGCCAGCGCGTCCTCGGAGTCGATCCACACCTGGTCGAGCCACGGCAGGACACCGAAGACCTCACGGCCGGTCAGCTTCTCCAGCGTGTCCAGCCCGGGCCGGAGCAGGCCGACATCACCGCGGAACTTGTTGACCAGCCAGCCCGAAACCAGGGCCTGGTCTTCGGCCGACAGGAGCGCCAGCGTGCCGAACATCGCGGCCATCACGCCGCCGCGGTCGATGTCCCCGACGACCACCACCGGCAGGCCGAACCGCCGTGCCAGGCCCATGTTGACGTAGTCGCCCGCACGCAGGTTGATCTCGGCCGGGCTGCCCGCGCCCTCGCAGAGCACGACGTCGAACCGCTGTTTCAACGAAGAAAACGTGTCGAAGGCGATTTCGGCGAGTCCGGCGCGGCCGGTCGCGTACTCCCCCGCTTCCAGCGTGCCGAACGGTTTCCCGAGCGCGACGACGTGACTGCGCCGGTCGCTGCCGGGTTTGAGCAGCACCGGGTTCATCGCGGCTTCGGGCTCGACCCTGGCCGCCCGCGCCTGCAGCCATTGCGCGCGGCCGATCTCCGCGCCGTCCGCGCACACCATCGAGTTGTTTGACATGTTCTGCGACTTGAACGGCGCGACCCGCACCCCGCGGCGTGCGAGCCAGCGGCAGAGCGCGGCGGTCACCAGGCTCTTGCCAGCGTCCGACGTCGTCCCGGCGACAAGCAGTCCGCTCACCGCGTGACCGCCACCGCGACGGCGAGCGCGGCGAGACCGACAACCTTCGACAGCCGGACCGCGCGACGCACGTCCACCGGCTCCGGCTCACGGCCGTCGCCGAGGACGCCGCGGCGTTCGGTGCGGCCGTCGTAGCTGTTCGTCCCGCCGAGCCGGACGTCGAGCGCGCCGGCGAAGGCGGCCTCCACCTGGCCCGCGTTGGGGCTCGGATGGTGCTTGCCGTCGCGGCGCCAGATCCGGAACGCGGACTTGGCGAACCCGCCCGCCAACGGCGCCGACGCCACGGTCAGCGCCGCGCCGACCCGGGACGGCACCAGATTCGCCAGGTCGTCCGCCCTGGCCGAGGCCCAGCCGAAATTGGCGTACTTCGGCGACCGGTAGCCGACCATCGCGTCGAGCGTGTTGAGCGCGCGGTAGCCCAGCAGGCCAGGGATCCCGGCGACGGCTCCCCACAGCAGCGGCGCGACGACGGCGTCCGAGGTGTTCTCGGCGATCGACTCGGTGGTCGCACGCGCCAATTGTTCCGTGTCGAGCCCGGTGGCGTCGCGGGCGCAGAGATGCGAGAGCCGCTGTCGTGCCCCCGGCAGATCGCCGTCGTCGAGCAACCGAGCCATCCGCGTGCCCTCGGCCGCGAGCCCCCGGCCGCCCAGGACCACCCAGGTGGACGCCGCCGTGAGCGCGAATCGCGCGAACGGGTGTTTCCGGGTCAGGAATTGGGCGGCGACCCCCATTCCGGTGACGGTCCCCGCGCAGACGGCGGTGTACGCCGCGCCCCGTATCTTCGAATCAGCCCATATCCGCTGCTCAACGGCTTGCGCGGCCCGGCCGAAGCCCGCGACCGGATGCCCGCGGCGTGGATCTCCGAAGACGGCGTCGGCGACATAACCGGTAACGAGTCCGGCTGCGGTGGCGGCTTGTCGGAGTGGCACGTGGCGAACGGTAGCGCGTGCACGAGAATGCGGGGTATGACCAAGCTGACGCATCGCCTCGCGGGGTATCTGGAGACCCTCGCGCGGGCACTTCGCCGCTATTCGCGCGACGACGGCAAGGTGCTGATACTGGGCGGCGTCCGCTCTGGGAAATCACACCACGCCGAGCGGCTCGCGGCTCGCCACCCGCACCTGACCTACGTCGCGCCCGGGTTGCCGCCGAGCGCCGACGATCCCGAGTGGGCCGCCCGGGTGGCCGCGCACCGCGCGCGGCGGCCGGGCAACTGGAAGACAGTCGAGACCACCGACCTGGCCACGGTGCTGCGGACGGCGACCCATCCACTGCTCATCGACTGCCTCGGCACCTGGATCAGCCGCGTGCTCGACGAGGTCGGCGCGTGGGAGCAGCGCAAGGGCTGGGAACGACGGCTCGACGACCGGCTGGAGGACTTCCTGGCGGCGTGGGCGCAGGCGAACGTGCCGGTGATCGCGGTCAGCAACGAGGTCGGCAGCGGTGTGGTGCCCGCGACGGTGTCCGGGCGAGTGTTCCGTGATGTGCTGGGCGCGTTGAACAACCGGGTGTCCGCCGAAGCCGACCGGACCGTACTGGTCGTCGCCGGGCGGCTACTCGATCTGCCTTAAGGAGCAACCATGCGCTTCACCATCGCCACCCCGGACGCCGAAGCCGCGGCAGCCGCGCGGACCAGGCTGGACGGCCTGGTCAAACCGCTGGGGTCGCTCGGGCGGCTCGAAGACCTCGCCGCGTGGCTCAGCGCCGCACACGGCGCCGTCCCACCTCGGCCACTCGACGACGTCCGGGTGGTGGTGTTCGCCGGGGACCACGGTGTTTCCGGGATGTCCGCGTATCCGCGCGAGGTCACCGCGGCGATGGTCCGGGTGTTCCTGGCAGGAAAGAGCGGCGTCGGCGTCCTCGCCGGGCTGGCCGGGGCGAAGGTGCGGGCGCTGGACATCGCGGTGGACTGGGACGGCGCGGACGTGCCCGCCGAGGTCACCGCGCACAAGGTGCGCCGGGGTTCCGGCTCGATCGACGTCGAAGACGCGCTGGACGCGGGCGAAGCGGTGAAGGCGTTCGAGCACGGGCTCGCGATCGCGGACGAGGAGATCGACGGCGGCGCGGATCTGCTCATCCCCGGCGACATGGGGATCGGCAACACGACGATCTGCGCGGCCGTGGTCGCCTCGGTGCTCGGCATGGCGGCAGACGATGTCGTCGGCACGGGCACGGGGATCGACGAAGACGGGCGGGCGCGCAAGGTCGCCGTCGTCGAAGCCGCGCTTCAGCGGGCCGGCGCGGTGGAGGATCCCTTCGCGTTGCTGACCGCGCTCGGCAGCGCCTGTCTCGCCGCCACGGCGGGTTTTCTGGTGCAGGCGGCCGTTCGTGGTGTACCGGTACTGCTCGACGGCGTTTTCTCCGGTGCCGCGGCGCTCGTCGCGCGTGCGATCGCGCCGGGTGCCGAGCAGTGGTGGCTGGCCGGACACCGGTCGACAGAGCCTTCGCAGGCGTACGCGTTGAAGGCGCTTGGCCTGGAGCCGATCCTCGACCTCGGGCTGCGGCTCGGCGAGGGAAGCGGCGCCGTGCAAGCGGTACCGACGCTGCGGGCGGCGCGGGCGATCCTCGCGGAGATGGGTCTGCTGGCGGATCTCACTTGATCTTGGACGCACTGAAAATGGCCGTCGGCACGCTGACGACGGTCCGGGTGCCTGCGCCGGGAGTGATCGACCGGCGGGTGGCGGGCGGCGCGATGGTGCTCGCTCCGCTGGCCGTCCTCCCTCTCGCTGTCGTCGCTCCCGTACTCGTCTATTCAGGGGAACTGGTCGGGCTGCCCGCGTTCGCGTCGGCGGCGCTGGCGTTGGGTGCCGTCGCGCTCGGGAGTCGCGGGCTCCATCTCGACGGCCTCGCCGACACCGCCGACGGGCTCGGCGCGTCCTACGACCGTGAGCGCGCGCTCGAAGTCATGCGACGGGGTGATTCCGGGCCGACCGGGATCGCGACCCTGGTGCTGGTGCTGCTCGTCCAAACCGGGGCTTTGTCCGGGGCGATCTCGGCCGGGCACGGGATAGCGGCCGCCGCGATCGCGATCGCCGCCGGACGTGGCGTGCTTTCCCTGTGCTGCGCGCGCGGCGTCCCGTCGGCCAGGCCCGAAGGGCTGGGCGCGACCGTCGCCGGTTCGGTGCCGGTGTGGGCGTCCGTGGCGGTGTTCGCCGTACTCGCGGGTTCGGCGGCACTGGCGCTCCCGTGGTGGCAGGGGCTGATCGCGGTGGCGCTGGCCTATCTGGCGGCGTCCGCGCTGCTGGTGCGCTGTGTCCAGCGGCTGGGCGGGGTTACCGGGGACGTACTCGGGGGCTGCGTCGAAGTCGCCGTCGCGGGGGCTTTGCTGGCTTTGTCGTTCTGAGGAGGCAACTTCCCGGGCCGTTCACGCGTGGACGCGGTGAACGGGAGGGTCCGATGCGCACGGTCAGGTGGCTCTTGGCGGCGTTCGCCGTACTGGTGCTGGTGGGCGCCTTGATGGCGCTGCCTCGCACCGAAAAGGTGCCGGAAAGCCTCCCGGTCGCGGTGTTCCCCGCCGAGGAGAGATCGCTCCCGTTCGACCTGTACACCCATTGCGGCGTCGACGAAGCACGCGTCGACAACGTCTACTTCGAGGCCGAGCGGCCACTGTCCGGCCCGCCGAACGATTGGGGTAACCCCTATCAGCACGGCACGATGACCTTGCCGCGGCCGGGCCGGGCGGTGTTCCAGGACTCCCTCGGGCACGAAGTGACGTTCCGCGCGCGGCCGGGAGCGACCGGGTTCAAGCAGACTTGCGACTGACCTCGTCCGCGGTCAGCTTCTCGTCGATTTCGGGGAGCCAGAAGCACAGTTCGAAAGTCTTCATCCCGGCCCAGAGGGCGAGTTTGCGTCCCTGTGAGACCAAGGTGAGCGACGCGAGCAGGAGCAGCGCCGCCATCCCGGCGGCGATGAACGGATGCCTGCCCGCGAAGATTTCGACGATGGCGGCGATCGCCCCGAACAGCAGTGGTGGCGCGCAGTTGCGGACCATCAGCCCGGACGCGCGCAGCCGCGAAACGTCGACCGCGATGTCCTTGTCGTGCAACTGGATCGCCCCCAGCAGGAGATGCGGGCTCTCCTTGAGGTACAAGCGATCCTTGGCCGACGGCATCCGGCGGACGAACTCCTCGGCCGCGTTCCGCCTTCGCCTGCGCGGCACCACCCGCTCCAAGGCCTCGCCGAGCGGATAGGCCAGATAGCCCAGCAGGAAACTCAGCACCACGATCACGACGACCAGCACCACGGTGGGCACGCCACCGACGCTCGCCGCGGTCAGGACATGCAGTTTCGCCCCCAGGTAGCCGAAGAACGCCATGTAGAGCGCGCCGGGGATGGTGTAGGCGAAAAGGTCGAAGACGCCGATCGCGAAGTTCACCGGCTCATCCAACCACCATCGCCCCCGCCGCGGTCAGGAGCGGACGTCGTACTCCCTGTGATAGTCGGCATGGATGTCGTCGGCCGTGCTGTCGTCCAGTTCGCCAAGGTCACCGGCACCAGGCCGGTGACGGTACGGCGGACGGTTTCGCTGCGGGACATGTCATGCGGTCCGGAGATCGTGGTGCCGTTGACCCGCAGGACGACGTCGTCGCGCGTGTCAGTGTCCTGCCGGTTCAGACAGTTAAGGCTCTTGATAGGCAGTTCGGCCATTTTTCCTTCTTCGGATTCGGCGAGAATGGGTGTTCTCTCTGGAGAAAGGGGCTGAGCCCCGTGGCTGGATACACGATCCGGGGCGCTGCGAGTTCGCCTAGATCCGGGGGGGATCCGGTGCGGCAGAGAGGTTCGACCCTACCTCAGCAGCAAGGGCGCACCTCTGGTCATGCCGAAATCCACCGTTCACTCTCCGCGTAAAGCCGATCACAGATTCAGTCGACGTCGAACGTACGTTCGAGTATGATCAAGGCATGACCCAAACACTCATCCATAATCCGAAGGCCACTCGCTTTCTGGACGCCGCGTTCGCCGAAGAGGTTGTGCTTCGGCAGGCGCAGGGTCGTCAGGTGCGTGCGCTAGCCGAGTTCGCCGCGCTCGGTGGATCACGAAGATCGGTGACCGAGGAGGTCGCTTTGCGCTTCTCGGTCTCCCGCAATCAAGCGTTCCGGCTACTCGAAATCTCGCGCGAACTGGTCTCCCGACTGCCGAACACGTTGGCAGCCCTGGACTGCGGCGACATCGACCTGTTCAAGGCCTCCAAGGTCACGCTCCTCACACGGGAGGTCTCCGACGAGGTCGCCGCCCTGGTGGACGCGTTCATGACCACACGTCTTGCCGGACGTAATCCCGGAGCGATCCGCGGCTCGGCCAACTACGCGATCCAGAAATACGATCCCGCCGGCTATCGGGAACGGGCCGCGAAGAAACGCGCGCTGCGGCATATCTCGCTGAAACACGACGACGAGACCATGTCCACGCTGTCCGGATACCTCCCCTCGGAAGTCGCCAGCTCCATCTACGCCTCCATGGACCGCGCCGCGCAAACCCGGCGGGACAAGGACAAATCCCGCACCCTCGACCAGCACCGCGCCGACATCTTCGCCGAACGCCTCCTCGCCGAAGACGGCCACGGCAAACCGCGAGCGCACATCCACGTCTATGTCGACTTCCTGACACTCGTCGGTGCCCGCAACGACCCCGCGACCCTCGCGGGCTACGGCCCGATCCCTGACTGGCTGGTCCGCGAGATCGCCTCACAACCCGAATCGACCTGGTCCAGGTTGATCACCGACCCCGCCACCGGCCAGCTCCTGGAAGCCGGACCCGACAAGTACCGATCGCCGGCCTCACTCGCCCGACTCATCAAAGCCCGAGACCGCGAATGCACCCAGCCAGGGTGCCACCGCCCTGCCGAATTCTCCGAGATCGACCACATCATCACCTGGGCACAGAACGGCAAAACCAACCACCACAACTGCCACGGCCACTGCGAAATCCACAACCAGCTCCGCAACGAACCCGGCTGGACAGCCCAACCCACCGGCAACGGCGGCATGATCATCACCACCCCGTCCGGCCACACCTACACCACAGAACCCGAACCACTCCACGACCCACGACCCGAACCCGAGACTGACGAGCCGTCGTCCTGAGAACCCCTGCGACCAAACGAGTCCTCAGGATGATCTTCCAGGCGCGAGGCCCCATCGGAGCCGCTCCACGTGACCAGTCGCCACTGGGATCGCACTCGATCGCGTTCTTCCACGACGACCGGCTCATTCGGCTTCTTTTCCGACCACGCCGCCGACGGTGACGACACCTTCGGCTCTTGTCCCCCAAAGCATCTCAACTCACAGCACAGCAGCGAGGGCCGCCAAGAACCCGTCCACCGTCTCCCGGTCCCGAACGGCGATCCGAAGGTACCGCGAGTCCAACCCCGGGAAGGTATCCCCTCGCCGTACCGCGAACCCGTTTTTTCGCAAGCGGATTCGGACCTTGTCCGCGCTGGGTAGCCGGACGAGCACGAACGGCCCCCTCGGCTCTCCCAGCACCTCGACCCCCACCGCGGTCAGCCCCGACACCAGGTACTCCCGGTCCGACTCCGCCGCCACGGCCAGCTTTTCGGCTTCCTCCAGCGCCGCCGGACGGGAGCAGGCCACCACGGCGACGGCGGCGAGCGAGGACACCGACCAGGGTGGCTGCACTGCACGCAGACTGTCCACAACGGACTCATCGGCCAGGATGTACCCGGCGCGCAGCCCGGCGATCCCCCAAGTCTTCGTCAGGCTGCGAAGGACGGCGAAGCCCGGTTGCCCCGCGACGCTTTCGGTCTCGCCGGGGACGGCGTCCAGGAAGGCCTCGTCGACGACGACCAACCGGCCCGGACGGCCGAGGGCGAGCAAGTCCGCGGCGGGGTGCAACACCGACGTCGGGTTCGTGGGGTTGCCGATGAAGACCAGGTCCGCGTCTTCGGGAACCTGCCCCAGTCGGAAGCCGTCCTCGGGCGACAGCACCGCCCTGCGCACAGGGTGACCGGCCGCGCGGAGAGCGGCTTCGGGCTCGGTGAACTGGGGATGCACGACCGCCGCTTGGGCGGGACGCAACGCGTTGGCCAGCAACGTGAAAGCCTCGGCCGCCCCGGAAGTCACCAGGACTCGCGACACCGGAAGCCCGTGCCGCTGGGCGACCGCGGCGGTGGCGGCCGTGACATCGGGATAGGCAGCCAGGTCGTCCAGGGCCGCCGCGAGTTCGGCGCGCAGCCAGGCGGGCGGGGCCGGGAGCCGGACGTTGACGGCGAGATCGACCAGACCTTCGCCGACCTCGCGATCGCCGTGGTGCCCGAGATCGTAGTCAGCCATGAGCGTGTACCGCGGCAGCGAACCGCTCGGCGAGTTCGGGATACCCCGCCCAATGAACGTGCAGGTAGGAGGCATGCAGTGACGCCGACGCGAACCCGTCGGGGGTGCGATCCCAGCCCCAGGCCGGGGTCGGGCCGCTGCCGGGTTCGATGACCGTGCGGTGGAACTCGTGCCCGGTGACCCGCTGCCCGGCGACGGTCAGCACGGTGTCCGCGGGCGAGAACGCCTTGCGATAGCCCAGTTTCCCGCGTTTGGTCATCGAAGCCGACGCGTCGAGGACGCCGGTCATCGGCAGCCCGTCGATGTCCTGGCACAGGTAGAGCAAGCCGGCGCATTCCGCCACGACGGGCATTCCGTCGCCGATGGCTCGCGCGACCGCTGTCCGCAGCGGGACGTTCGCCGACAGTTCCTCGGCGTGTACCTCGGGGAAGCCGCCGCCGAAGTACAACCCGGCGCACCCGTCGGGGAGTTCTTTGTCCTGCAAGGGATCCACGTCGACGACGTCGACACCGGCGGCGGTAAGCAGTTCCACGGCCTCGGTGTAGCGGAAGGTGAACGCCGGACCGGCCGCGGCGGCGACCACGGTGCGCGGACCGTCGTGGGAGAGCGAAGGCCGCCAAGGCTCACCCGAAAGACGAGACGCCGAACGCGCGATCCGGACGATCTCGCCGAGGTCGACGCCTTCGCTGATCCACCCGGCGAGTTCCGGCAGCAGCCGCTCCGATTCGGTCGCCCGCTCCGCCGCCGGGACGAGACCGAGATGACGGCTCGGCGCGTGGATCTCTTCGTTGCGGTACAACGTTCCCAGCAGCGGGACGCCGGTCGCTTCCAGCGCGGTGACGATCTCGTCCGCGTGCCGCTGCGAGCCCAGCTTGTTGAGGATCACGCCCGCCAGCCGGACGCGGGTGTCGTACTGCGCGAACCCGAGCACGGTCGCCGCGACGCTGCGAGATGCCGCCGAGGCGTCCACGACGAGCACGACCGGCGCGTCCAGCAGCCGTGCGACATGCGCTGTCGACGCGTAGCCCTCGGTGCCGAGCGCGCCGTCGAAAAGGCCCATCACGCCTTCGATGATCGCGACGTCCGCCCCGGCGGATCCGTGCAGCAGCAACGGGATCAGCTGCTCTTCGCCCTGCAGGAACGGATCGAGGTTGCGGGCGGGCCGCCCGGTCGCGAGGGCATGATAGCTCGGGTCGATGAAATCGGGACCGACCTTGTGCCCGGACACTGCGAGTCCCCGCGCGCGCAACGCCGCCATCAGCCCCGCGGCGATCGTGGTCTTGCCGTGTCCGGATCCGGGTGCGGCAATGACCACGCGAGCTACCACTCGATCCCCCGCTGGCCCTTTTGCCCGGCGTCCATCGGATGCTTCACCTTGGTCATCTCGGCGACCAGGTCCGCGGCCTCGATCAGTTCCGGCGGCGCGTACCGCCCGGTGATCACCACGTGCTGGTGCCCTGGCCTCGACGTCAGCGTCGAGACGACGTCGTCCACTTCGAGCCAGCCCCATTTGAGCAGGTAGCTGAACTCGTCCAGGACGTAGAAGTCGTGGGTCTCCGCGGCCAGGCGGCGTTTGATCTCGGCCCAGCCCTCGCGCGCGTTGGCGGCGTGGTCCTCGTCGGATCCGGACTTGCGCGCCCAGCTCCAGCCCTCGCCCATTTTGTGCCATTCGACCGGCCCACCCTGGCCGGTGTCGTCGTGCAGCTTGCCGAGCGCGCGGAACGCGGCTTCCTCGCCGACACGCCACTTCGCCGACTTCACGAACTGGAACACTCCGATCGACCAGCCCTGGTTCCACGCGCGCAACGCCATCCCGAACGCGGCCGTGGACTTGCCCTTCATGTCGCCGGTGTGCACGGCGAGCAGGGGACGGTTGCGTCGCTGACGCGTGCTGAGTCCGTCGTTCGGCACGGTCTCCGGTTTGCCATGAGGCATTACGCGGCCCTCCCCGAGAGGCGAGTGCGGACGGCGCCAGCGAGCGTGTCGGCGGCGACTTCGGCGACCGGAACGTGTTCCGCGTCCAGGTGTCCGGCCAGTTCGGCGGCGAGCCCGAGCCGCATTTTCCCGCTCTCGCAGTCCATCACGACCGCAGTCACGTTCCCGGCCAGCAACCCGGCCGCCTGCTGTGCCCGCTTCACGGCGTCGGCTCCGCTGGTCGCGCGGCCGTCGGTGACGACGACCAGCAGCGGACGGCGCCGCGGATCCCGGACCGCCTCGATCCGCAGAACCCGCGCGGCCTCAAGGAGTCCTTCCGCCAGCGGGGTCCGGCCGCCGGTGGCGAGACCGTCCAAACGGGACGCGGCGGCGTCGACACTGATCGTCGGCGGCAAGGCCAATTCGGCTCCCGAAGCGCGGAAGGTCACCAGGCCCACCTTGTCCCGCCGCTGGTAGGCGTCGAGCAGCAGCGACAGCACGGCGGTCTTGACCTCACGCATCCGCTGCCGCGCACCCATCGAGCCGGACGCGTCGACACAGAACAACACCAGGTTGCCTTCGCGCCCTTCTCGCCGTGCGAACCGCAGGTCCTGCGCCCGCACCACGAGCCCGGCGCCACCGCGGCCGCGGGAACGCTGATGCGGCGCGGCCGCGCGTACGGTCGCCAGCAGATGCGGATGACCCTCCTTGACCCCGGCCGGCTGGACACCGATCGTCCGCCCGTTGTCGGTGATCGCGCGGGACCGCCGTCCGGCGGCGCCTTCCCCGGTGCCCTTGACCTCGAAACGCCTGGCTCGGAAGGTGTCCCCGGCACGGACCGGTTTCTGGTCCCCGCCGCTTTGCCCGCCGCTCGATGGCTCCTTCTGTGGCGACTCGGCGCCGTCGGCGTCACCTTCTGAAGGAGGCGGCGGGGTGCCCGAACCGGGGCCGTCGTCGTCCGGACCTTCGGGGCCTTCCGGCTCGGCGTCCTGCAATGCCTGCTCCAGCTGCTCCTCGGAGATCCCGGGCGCGTCGAAGGGATTCCGGCGACGGCGATGCGGCAGCGCAAGCCGGGCCGCGACCCGGATGTCCTCGGTGATCACCTCGGTGCGCCCGGCCCAGGCGGCGTGCGCGACGGCGGTCCGCGCGGTCACGATGTCGGCCCGCATGCCGTCGACCTCGAAGGACGCGCAGATCTCGGCAATTTGCCGCAGCGCGTCGTCCGGCAGCTTCACCGACGGCAGAAGGCGTTGCGCCGCCTCGATGTCGGCCGCCAGCCCGGCGTCGGCCGCGGCGTACTGGCCGGCGAAGCCGTCGGGATCCGCCTCGTAGGCGAGCCGCCGCCGGACGACCTCGACGCGTAGTTCGGGATCACGGCTGGAGGCGACCTCGACGGTGAGCCCGAAGCGGTCCAGCAACTGCGGCCGCAGTTCGCCTTCCTCGGGGTTCATCGTGCCGATCAGGACGAACCGGGCGGCGTGCGACACCGAGACACCTTCGCGTTCGACCGTCGCGCGCCCCATGGCGGCGGCGTCGAGCAGCGTGTCGACCAGGTGGTCGTGCAGGAGGTTGACCTCGTCGACGTACAGCAGCCCGCGATGCGCGGCGGCCAGCAGGCCGGGCTGGAAGTCGGTGACGCCGTCGGCCAGCGCGCGTTCCAGGTTCAGTGAGCCGATCACGCGGTCTTCGGCCGCGCCGACCGGCAGTTCCACCAGCCGCGCGGGACGGCGATGTGCGGGTGAGCCCTCGGCGTGCGGACCGTCCGGACAGGCGGGGTCGGGTTCGACGGGGTCGCACGAGAACCGGCACGCGTCCACGACGTCGACGCCGGGCAGCAGACCGGCGAGCGCCCGCACCATCGTCGACTTCGCCGTGCCCTTCTCGCCGCGCACCAGCACGCCGCCGATGGCAGGTGAAAGGGAGGAAAGCACCAGCGCCAGGCGCAAATCGGGCATCCCCACAACGGCGGAGAACGGGTACGGCTTCACAGCACTCCCTCGCGTCGACGACCTCTGGCCGATCATCGCATAGGAAAAGCGTCATCTAACCCCGGTCCCCGCCCCACCGCCGCCCTCAACGGAACTGCTTCGCATCGCCGGACTAGTTTCCAAGCGTGCGCGAAAAATCACCACTGACCGTCGTCGGGATCGGAGCCGACGGCTGGTCCGGCTTGTCCGGCCAGGCACGGGAAGCGGTGTTGCGTGCCAACGTCGTCGTGGGCTCGCCGAGGCAACTCGCGTTCCTGCCCTCGGAGGCGAATTCCGAGCCATGGCCCAGCCCCTTGCTCCCCGCCCTGGACGACTTCCTCGCGGAAAGAGGCCGGGTCTGCGTGCTGGCCAGCGGCGATCCCCTCCTTTCGGGCATCGGCACGACGCTCATTCAGCGCGGCTACGACGTCGAAATCCTGCCGACGCTCTCCTCCGTGACGCTCGCCCGCGCGAGGCTCGGCTGGTCGGCGGAGGAGACCGAGGTGGTCACCGTCGTCGGCCGCGCGATCGGCCGGGTGAGCCGGGTGCTGGCGCCGGGCCGCCGGATCCTCGTCCTCGGGGCGGACGCCGAAGGCCTGCGTGACCTGCTCAAAGCCCGCGGTTACGGCCAGAGCCGCGTCACCGCCCTGTCCGACCTCGGCGGCCCGGACGAGCGGATCGGTCCCGGCGCGCTGACCGTCTTCGCCGTCGAGGCCGACGGACCCGCGCTCCCGCTGACCGGCCTGCCGGACGACGCCTTCAAGCACGACGGCCAGCTCACCAAACGCGACCTCCGCGCGTCCGCGCTGGCCAGGCTCGCGCCGTCACCCGGCGAACTGCTGTGGGACGTCGGCGCGGGCGCGGGCAGCGTCGGGATCGAGTGGTCCCGGACGCATCCGCTGAACCGGGCGATCGCGATCGAACGGTCACCGGAGCGGGCCGCCCGGATCACCCGGAACGCGGACGCGCTCGGTGTCCCGGAACTCGAAGTGGTGATCGGTGCCGCGCCGGAAGCACTCGAAGAACTGAGCCGGCCGCACGCGATCTTCCTCGGTGGCGGGGTGACCGTTCCGGGTGTGCTGGACGCCTGCCTGGCGACCGGTGCGCGGCTCGTCGCACACGGCGTCACGCTCGAATCCGAGCAGGCCTTGGCTCGCGCTTACACCGAACACGGTGGCGAGCTGATCCGCGTCGGCGTCGAGCAGGCCGCGCCATTGGGCGGGTTCACCGGCTGGACCCCCGCGCGGGTCGTCACGCAATGGAGCTATCGGAGCAAGGCATGACAGTCCACTTCATCGGCGCGGGCCCCGGCGCGGCCGACCTCATCACCGTGCGGGGCCGCGACCTGCTCGGCCGCTGCGAGACCTGCCTGTACCCCGGCAGCATGACGCCGACGGCACTCTTGGAGTACTGCCCGGACGACGCGGCACTCGTCGATACCGCGAATCTCGACCTCCCCGCGATCGTCGAGCGGATGGTCGAGGCCCACGCGGACGGCCACGAAATCGCGCGACTGTGTTCCGGGGATCCGTCGCTCTACAGCGCGGTCGCCGAGCAGATGCGCCGCCTCGACGCCGCCGGAGTCCCCTACGACGTCACTCCCGGCGTCCCCGCGTTCGCCGCCGCGGCCGCGTTGCTCAACCGCGAACTGACCGTGCCGGAGGTGGGCCAGAGCCTGGTCATCACACGGGCGCAGGCGCGGTCCACCGCCATGCCACCGGGTGAAACGCTGGCGAACTTCGCACGCACCGGCACCACCCTCGCACTGCACCTGGCGATCAACCGCATCGAGCAAGTAGTCGACCAATTGCGTCCCTTTTATCGAGACGACTGCCCGGCGGCGGTGGTGGCGCTGGCGAGTCAGCCGGGTGAGCAAGTGCTGCGCGGGACGCTCGGCACGATCGCCGCCCAATCCCGTGAAGCCGGGATCAGCCGGGCGGCGATGATCTTCGTCGGAGAAGTCCTTGCGGCTGAAGGGTTTCCTGACAGTTTCCTGTACTCGGCCACACGTGATCGCGCCACTCAACCGGAGTCCTTGTGAAACTGGGTCAGCTTAAAAGCCTGCGCTGGGGCCTCCTGGCCGCCGGGAGCATCGCCGCCGAGTTCGCGGCGGGCGTCGAAGAGAGCAAGCACGGCGTCCTCGAAGCCGTCGCCGCACGCTCGGGCGACCGGGCGGCCGAGTTCGCGAGCCGCTTCGAGATCCCGAAGTGCTACGGCTCCTACGAGGACCTTCTCGCCGATCCGGACGTCGACGCGATTTACATCTCGACGCCGCATCCACTGCACGGCGAATGGGCGATCCGCGCGGCCGAAGCCGGGAAACACATCCTGTGCGAGAAGCCGCTGACCGTCTCCGTCAGCGAAGCCGAGAAAGTCATCGAAGCGGCCCGCGTCAACGACGTCTTCCTCATGGAGGCGTTCATGTACCGGCTGCATCCGCAGATCCGGCGGCTGGCCGAGCTGATCTCCTGCGGTGCCATCGGCGAGGTCCGCGCTGTCGACGTCGCCTTCAGCTACAACTTCGTCGTCCCCCGCCTGACCGATCCGGCGCTGGGCGGCGGCGGGATCTTCGACGTCGGCTGTTACTGCACTTCGCTCGCGCGGCTGGTCTCGCAGGCCGCGACCGGACAGGAGGTCGTCGAGCCCGAAGAGGTCCTCGGGATGGCGAAGCTCGACGAGAACGGCGTCGACGAGGTCGCGTTCGGCCTGCTGCGGCTGCCCGGCGACATCGTCGCGCAGGTGGCGTGCGGTTTCCGGCTGACGCAGGACGACCACATCCGCGTCTACGGCTCGCAAGGACAGCTGTACATACCGAAGCCGGCGTGGATCCCCGAACTACGCAAGCCGAAGACGTCGCAGATCATCCTGACGCCGGAAGGCGGCGAGCCCGAGGTCATCGAGGTCGAAGCGACGCAGGGCCTCTTCGCTCGCGAAGCCGACCATGTCGCGACGCATCTCGAAGACCGTCAGGCGCCGGAACTCACGTGGGCGGAGACGCTCGCCAACCTGCGCACTCTCGAACGCTGGCGTGACGCCGTAGCCCGATGAGAGTGCTGATCCTCGGTGGCACCGGCGAAGCACGGGAACTGGCGAAGGAACTGGTCGCTCGCGGCGAGCACGTCGTTTCGTCGCTTGCGGGCCGCGTCGCAAGGCCGAAGCTGCCGGACGGCGAAGTCCGCGTCGGCGGCTTCGGCGGCCCGGAAGGTCTCGCGCGCTGGCTGACCGAGAACGACGTCGAGGCGGTCATCGACGCTACGCACCCCTTCGCCGAACGTATTGGCGCGAACGCGGCCACGGCGGCGCGGGAAACGAACACGCCCCTGCTCAGGCTCGCCAGACCGGGCTGGACCGAAGAGCCCGGCGATGACTGGCACTGGGCGGACGACCTCGAACACGCCGCGAGTCTGCTCCCGAAACTCGGCGCACGCGTATTCCTCACCAGCGGGCGGCAAGGACTCGCCGCCTTCGCCGGGCTGGATCTCTGGTTCCTCATCCGCTGCGTCGATCCGCCCGAGGCACCGCTCCCCCGGCGGCACGAAGTCCTGCTGGACCGAGGGCCCTACACGGTGGAAAGGGAACGCGCGCTGATGCGGCGGCACGGCATCGAGGTCCTCGTCACCAAGGACAGCGGCGGCGCGATGACCGCGGCGAAACTCACCGCGGCCCGCGAACTCGGCCTCCCGGTGGTCGTCGTCCGGCGGCTCGAGGGTCGCCGACGCCCCGAAACGGGCAGCGTAACGACTGTTCAGGACGCCTTAACCTGGCTCAGCGGCACGAGGAAGGGCAGCCCTGCGTAAGCCGTTCGGACCAGACCCGTTAGCGTTGCGCCGATGCGTCTGATCGCTGTCACGCTGGGGTTGCTGTCCGCCTTGTGCGCGTTGGCTTTCCCCTTCCTGCCGGTGGTGCAGGACACAGCGGAGGTCGTCTGGCCAACGGGCGGCGACACCCGCTCCGTCAACGCGCCCTTGACCGGGTATTGGGCCCAGGATCTCCGCGTCGATCTGCCGTGCACGGCCGTCCGTTCGCTGGACGCGCGTTCGCAGGGACAGGCACTGCTGTTCTCCACCGTGCCCGACGGCCGCACCGACCCGCGTGCGGGTAAGGGTGTCGGCCTGCAACTGCGGATCGACAACGGCGTGCTCCTCGCCTCCAGCCAGGGCCAGCAGATCGCGCAGCAGCCGCTGCCGGAAAGCAACTGTGACGTCAAACTGGTGGCGGACGCCAACCAGATGACGCTGTCGGTCGCCGACACCGTCGTGTTCCACGCCGACGGCGACGTCCGGCCGCGGCTGGTCGGGATCTACTCCTCGATCAACTCCGGCAAGGACCCGATCGCCGGGCTGCACGTCTCGGTCGTCCCGGACACCCGCTACCAGACGTCGCCGACGGTGCTGAAGTGGATCATCGGCCTGCTCGCGGCGCTGTCGTTCATCGGCTGCCTGATCGCGGTGTGGCGGATGGACTCCGGCTTCGCCCGCCGCGCGCCGCGCTGGGCGCCGGTCGGCTGGTGGCGGCTGACCGCACGCGACGCGACGGTGATCGTCGCGCTCGGCGCCTGGGTTTTCATCGGCCCGGTGACCTCGGACGACGGCTACATCCTCACGATGTCGAGAGTGGCCGAGGACACCGGCTATCTGACCAACTACCACCGCTGGTTCGGCGTCGCCGAGGCACCGTTCGGCTGGGTCTACCACGTGTATCAGCTGATGGCGCACGTCAGCACGGTGCCGCCGTGGATCCGGCTCCCGTCGTTCCTGCTCGGGGTGCTGAGCTGGCTGCTGATCAGCCGCGAGGTCATGCCCCGCCTCGGCACGCAGGTTCGCAGGAGCCGCGCGGCGGGCTGGGCCGCCGCCGCCGTGTTCCTGGTCTGGTGGATGCCGTTCAACAACGGTGTCCGCCCGGAACCGGTCGCCGCGCTGGGCTCGCTGCTGGCGATCTGCGCCGTGGAGCGCGCGCTGGTGACACGACGTCTGCTGCCGCTGGCCCTCGGTCTCACCGCGGCCGGGTTCACCCTTGCCGCGACGCCGACCGGGCTGATCGCGGTCGCGCCGTTCCTGGTCGCCGCCCGCCCGCTGTTCAAACTGGTCCGCCAGCGCGCCGAGAACGGCTGGCTGCCGGTGCTCGCGCCGGTGCTGGCCGCCGGATTGCTGGTGCTGGTCGTGGTGTTCGCCGACCAGACCTTCGCCACCGTGCAGGAAGCGACCCGGATCCGCACGCAGGTCGGCCCGAACCTGTCGTGGTTCCAGGAACTCGCGCGCTACCAGTTGCTCTTCGAAAGCCTGCCGGACGGCTCGATGCCACGCCGGTTCCCTGTGCTGCTCGTGTTGCTGTGCACCGGGACCTGCCTGGTGGTGCTGCTGCGCCGCGGCCGGATCCCCGGTGCCGCACTCGGCCCCAGCCGCCGCCTGATCGGCACGGTCGCCCTGTTCTTCCTGCTGCTGGCTTTGACCCCGACCAAATGGACGCACCACTTCGGCGCGTTCGCCGCGGTCGGCGCGGCCATGGCGGCGCTGACCGCGCTGGCGACCAGTTCGACGGTGCTCCGGTCGAGGCGGAACCGGGCGGCGTTCCTCGCCGGGTTGCTCGTGGTCGGCGCGCTGGCCGCGACCGGGCCCAACTCGTTCTGGTTCGTTTCGAAACTCGGCGTGCAGTGGACCGGGGTGGCGCCCTCGATCGGCGGGCTCCCGCTGTCGACGATCCTGCTGGTCGCGGCCGCGATCTCCGGGATCTACGCGTTCGTCGAGAACGTCCGCGCGCACCGGCCGGGTCTCCCCGCGGGTCCGCAGGAAGGCCGGAGCCGGTCACTGCGGCTCGGTTCGCTCTCGCTGGTGGTCGTCTGCGGTCTGATGGCGACAGGTGAATTCGTCAGCATGGCGTGGGCGATCCACAATCAGGCCGGTTCCTACAGCCTCGGCGCCGCGAACTTCGGGCATCTGTCCGGCAAGAGCTGCAACCTGTCCGACCACGTGATGGTGGAACGGGACGCCGCGACCAGCATCCTGCGTGCCCAGCCGGAACAGCGGACGGTGCCGGTGAAGAAGGAAGAGCCACCCGCCGGGCAGACCCCGCCGCCGCTGCCGAATCCCGATCAGGACAACGGCCGCGTGCAGACCGGGTTCCACACCCGCGCGCTCGACGACAAGGACCCGATCGCCGAACCGCCACACGGCTTCAAACCCGAAGAAGTGCCCATGTGGAGCAGCTTCCTCGACACCGAGACGCGTGCCGGACGGCTTCGCAGTGACTGGTACGCCCTCACCGAAAGGCCATCCGACGGCCAGATCGTGGTCGCCACCGCGGGTGCGTCCCGGCGGCCGACGTCGGTCAGCCTGGACTACGGCGTGAGCACCTCCGAAGGCGTGAAGGTCCTCCGCAGCCAGTTCATGCTCCCGCCGGGCGCGGGGACGAACGGCTGGAACGACACCCGGATCAACCTGCGCGACCTTCCGCCCGAGACGACGTCGGTGCGGATCAACATCGTCGACAACGACCTCACCGAGGACGGCTGGATCGCCGCGTCCGCCCCTCGCGTGCCGACGTTCACCACGCTGACCGAGAAGATCGCGGGCAAGCCGGTGTACGTCGACTGGCCCGCGTCGTTCGTCTACCCGTGTGTGCAGCCGGTGACCTCGCACGACGGCATCTCGAAGATGCCCGAATACCGGATCACCGCCGGCGCCGTCGCCGACGAGGCGAACTGGGCGTCCAGCACCAACGGCGGCCCGATCGGCTGGCTCGAAGAGGTCGCCGGCGAACCCGAGGTGCCCAGCTACCTGATCGGGCAGCCGAGCCAGTCCTGGGGCCAGCTGCTGCAGGTGGAGCCGTTCACCGAGGGGATCGCGCCGACGATCATCCACGGTGAGAAGGTCGTCCCCGGCTGGTGGTCGCCGGGCCCCGGACCGCGGCAGCCGAACGGCAAGGACCCGACGCGCTAGAGACACGTGCCTGAACTCGCAACTCGCGTGCTCGGAGGCGCAACTCGCGTGCTTGGAGCCGTAACTTGCGTGCTTGAAGCCGCAACTCGCGTGCTTGAAGGCGGAACTCGCCGATGCACGCGAGTTACGGGTTCCAAGCACGGGGGTTACGGGGCCAGTCCTGACAGGGCCGTCGGCAGCGGCCCGTCGTGCAGGACGCCGAGACGCTGCGTAGCGCGAGTGAGCGCGACGTAGAGCTCGGCCGCGCCGCGCGGGCCGTCGGCGAGGATGAGCTCGGGTTCCACGACGAGGACGGCGTCGAACTCGAGGCCCTTCGTCTCCGAAGCGGGCACGGTGCCGGGCGTCCCGGGCGGTCCGATCACGATGCTGGTCCCCTCGCGTCCGGCCTCGTCCTTGACGAATTCCGCGATGGCGAACGGCAACGAGTCGCCGGTGACCTTCCGTGCCCACGGCTGGACACCGCAGGAGCGGACCGACTCGGGTGGTTTGACCTCAGGCGCGAAGCCGGCCAGTACCGAAGCGGCGACCGCCATGATCTCCGACGGCGTGCGGTAGTTCACCGTCAGCGACCGGTACATCCAGCGGCCGGGCACGTACGGCTCCAGCATCGAGCCCCATGACCGCGCCCCGGCCTCGGACCGGCGCTGCGCCAGGTCGCCGACGACGGTGAACGACCGGCTGGGACAACGCCGCATCAGCACCCGCCAGTCCATTTCGGACAATTCCTGTGCCTCGTCGACGACGACGTGCCGGTAGGTCCAGTCCCGGTCCGCGGCGGCGCGTTCGACGAGGCTGCGGGTGTCGTGCTCGACGAAGCGATCGGCGAGTTCGTCGGCGAAGAGAAGGTTCTCGGCGGACAAAAGAATGTCCTCGTCCATCTCCTCGCGGTCGAGTTTCATCGTGTCCAGCACACCTTCGGCGTACTCGGCCTCGGCCTTCTTCTCCCGCGCGACGGCTGCCTCGGCCGCCTTCTCCGCGACGACGTCCCGGCCGAGGAGGTCGACGAGTTCGTCGAGCAGCGGCATGTCCGACACCGTCCAGGCCTCGCCGTCGGTACGCAGCAGCGTCTGATCCGCACCGGCCGCGCGGAGCCGTTCCGAGGACGAAAGGAGCGACCCCAGCAGAGTTTCCGGCGTCAGGATCGGCCACAGTACGTCGAGCGCGGCAATGAACGTCTCGCTCTCCGCCAATTCCTTGAGCAGATCCTTCCGCAGCCGCTCCCATTCGTCGCGGTCGTCCCGGCTCAGCCAGCCGCGGCCGATCCGCGCGATCGCGCGTTCGGTGAGCACGTAGGTGACGATGTCGGTGAACACCGGGCGGGCCTCGTTGTGCGGCAACCCGCTCTTGCGTGCCTCTTCCCGCGCCCAGTCCGCGGTCTCGGCGTCGATCCGGACCGTGACGTCGGCCAGCTCGATCGGCATCGGTTCCTCCGGCAGCCGCTGCCGATCGGCGACGGCCGCCGCGAGGACGTCCAGGATCTTCAGCGAGCCCTTGAGCCGCGCGGCTCCGGGGCCGTCCTCCGCGACGACGTGTTTGCCGGGCACGAAGTCGCCGGTGGTCATGAACACGACATCGGTCTCACCCAGCGACGGCAGGACTCGGCCGATGTGGTTCAGGAACGCCGGATTCGGCCCGACCACGAGTACGCCGTGGCGTTCCATCCGCTCGCGCTGGGTGTAGAGCAGGTAGGCGACGCGGTGCAGTGCCACCACTGTCTTCCCGGTACCCGGCCCGCCCTCGATCACCAGCACGCCAGGGTGCTCGTGCCGGATGATCTCGTCCTGCTCGGCCTGGATCGTCGCGACGATGTCACGCATCCCCTCGCCCCGAGGCGCGTTGACGGCGGCGAGGAGCGCGGCGTCACCCTGCGCGTCGCCGCCGGGGCGGCCGAACACCTCGTCGGTGAACCCGGTCAGCTGACGACCGCGGGTGTGGAACTGACGGCGGCGCCGCATTTTCTCCGGCGTCGCGCCGGTGGCGGTGTAGAACGGCCGCGACGCCGGTGCCCGCCAATCGAGCAGCACCGGTTCGTAGTCGTTCTCCTCGTCGAACAGGCCGATCCGGCCGATATAGGAACGCTCCCCCGCATCGCTGTCCAGCCTGCCGAAACACAAGCCGTTGTCCACGACCTCCAGCCGCCGCGACTCCCGGTCGAGCGCACGCACCTCGACGTCGCGCTCCATCGCCGTCCCGCCGGTTCCCCCCAGCGCCGCCTTGAACTCGCCCTTCACCCGTGCACGCTCGGCGTCGAGGCGCGTGTACAGCCCGGCCACGTAGTCGCGTTCGGACCGCAGTTCTTCTTCGTACCCCTGAGTGGTCACAGACTCCCATTTCCGCAGGTTTCGGCTACGGCGTGTGAGTTTGAAGCATCACCGGGGGCTTGTGGCAAGTCCCCCCATGCGCTATATGTTTAATAGGGAGAGAGTTATGGACTACACGGCGGCGAATATTCGAGCCCCGGAAAGTACCTCTCCCACTCTTCTCTCGTGATCCTCGGCGTCGCCAGCAGGCAGATCTCGTCGCCCACCCGCTCCGGATCCGTCTCCCACAGCTGTACGCCGCCGCTGCCGATGGCGAGCGTATGCCCGTCCTCCCGGTACGCCACCGAGTTGATCGTCGCCGCGAAGCCGGTGAGCTGCGCCTTTTCGAGGGGATTCCGGGGATCGGTGAGGTCCCAGACACGCACCGTCCGGAAGGCCGAGGTCGCCAGTTCCCGGCCGGTCGGGCCGAACGCGAGCTGGCCGACGCCTTCGGGATGGCCGCCCAGTTTCGCCAGCCGCACCACATGCGCGCGGTCGGTGATGTCCCACAGGTAGGCGTTGCGGTCGCTGCTGCCCGCGGCCAGGGTGCGCCCGTCGGGGCTGAGCGCCATCTGGAACAGGGCACCGCTGTCGGGACGCGACGTGGACACCAGCGTGGGCCGCCGGGGATCGGCGACGTCCCACAAGGTCACCGCGGCCGAGGCGAGGCCCTGGACAGCCGCGAGCGTGCGCCCGTCGGGTGTGAACGCGAGCGACCACACCGTGCCGTCGCCGACCGGGACGGTCCGCGGGTCGGCGAACCGTGTCGGATCGCTGACGTCCCAGAGCTGGATCGGCCCGTCGTCGTAGCCGGAGGCGAACGTCCGCCCGTCCGGGCTGAACGCCACCGAATACGTCGGCGGGACCCCGGTCGACGCCAGCAGTTTCGGTGCCGCCGGATCGCTGATGTCCCAGCGCTGGAGCACGAAAGCCCCGGCGACACCGGCGCCGTCGTGTGCGGCCAGCGCCAGGCCGCGCCGGTCCGGGCTCAGCGCGACGGCGGTGACGGTGGCCGGGCCGGGGAGCTTCGCGAGCTGCCTCGGCGCGCGGGGGTCGTCCATCGCCCAGAGCCGGACGTCGTCCCCGCCGGTGACGAGGATCCGTCCCTTGCCGGTGAACGCGGCGGCGGTCCACCCGGCGCTGGAAGCCAAGGCCAGCTCTCCGACGTCCTGCAGCCGGACGGTCCGGTCGGCGCTGGTGGACACGATGGTCTTGCCGTCCGGGGAGAACGCCGTCCACCAGATGGCGTTCGTATGCCCGGCCAGCGGCGGCAGTTCCTTCGCCGGTCCGGTGACGTCCCAGAGCCGCACGAACTGGTCGTCCCCGGCGGTGACCACCAGCCTGCCGCTCTGGCTGAACCCGGCCGCCCAGACGACGGCCGGGGTGTTCAGCGTCGACAACGGCCGCGGCGCCGCCGGGTCGGCGACGTCCCAGAGCTTCGAGGTGCGGTCCCAGCTGGTGGTGAGCAGGCGGTGCCCGTCGGGGCTCCACGCCGGGGCGAGCTGCAGATCCCGGTGTCCGGAAAGGACCGAACGCCGCTGGGGAGCGGACGGCGTGGTGACGTCCCAGAGTTCCGCCGTCCAGTTCGTGTTCGTGATCGCGAGGAACCTGCCGTCGGGACTGAAGACGGCGCGGGCGAGCTGCTCGGACGGGGTCCCGCCGAGTACCGCGACCGGTTTCGGCGTGCCGAGGTCGGTGACGTCGGTGAGCCGGACGGTGCGGTCCTCTGAGCCGGTGGCGAGGAGCCGTCCGTCGGGGCTGAAGTCGGCGGAAAGGACGACCTCCCGGTGCCCGGTGACGTCGGCCTTCCGCACCGGGTTCCGCGGATCTCCCAGATCCCAGAGCCGGATCACGTTCGCGCGGGTGACGGTCGCCAGCGAACGCCCGTCCCGGCTGAACGCGAGCGGCCCGCGCACCTCCGTCGAACCGGGCAGCGTCGACAGGAGCACCGGCCGCCGCGAATCGGCGATGGACCACACCTGCGTCGCCTGATAGGAGTCGGAGGTGACCATGAGCGACCCGCTCAGCGCGACCGTGATGTCGCCGGGGTCGAAGGTCATCCGGGTGGCGAACGGTGCCGCCATGGACGCGAGCAGTCCGTCGTGGGTCTCCTGGATCGGCGCGAGCCGGTACGCGGCGAGGCTGAGCTGTGTCGACAGCGCCGGGTTCGAGTCCCGCAACGCCTTCGCGTCGGCGACGGCCTTGCGCGCGAGCGCCACGTTCCGCTGATCGGTCGCGGTGTTCCCGGCATCGACGGCGTAAACGCCGGCCGCGACCGCCAGTACCAGCAGCACGTGGAGGAGCACGACGAGTCTTCGCAACCTTCGGGTCCGCTTGCGGCCGACGGCGGTCTCCTCGGCTTCGGCGTCCAGTCCGGCCCTCAGGAATTCCTGCTCGCGAGCGCTCAGCGCGTCCGGCGACCGGGCCGCGAATTCGGCGGCGAGACCGAGCCGGGTGCCGCGGTAAAGGCTGCCGGTGTCCCGCTCCATGGCGTCCCAGAGGTCGGTCGCCTCGGCGAGCTGACGGTGCAGCCGGTGCCCTTCGCGGTCTTCGGCGAGCCAGTCGCGCAGCCGGGGCCAGCTGCGGATGAGGGCCTCGTGGGCGATCTCGACGCTGTCGCGGTCCAGGACGAGCAGGCGCGCGTCGGCGAGGCGTTCGAGGATTTCCGTCGTGGCCGGGTCGTCGTCGAGTTCGCGCCGGTTGAGACGGCGCTTCGTGTCTTCGGTGCCTTCGCCGAGCGCGGTCAGGCGAAGGAAGATCTGCCGGACGACGGCCTGACAGCCCGGTTGCAGACCGGTGTAGACGGTCTCCGCGGTCTGCGCGATCGCGTTGTGGATCCCGCCCGCCGCCTCGTACGCGGCACTCGTCAGCGTGATCCCTTGACGCCGCCGCCAGGTTTCCAGCAGTGCGTGCGACACCAGCGGGAGCATCGCCGGCTGACCGGTGGCGTCGGCGACCAGCGTCGTGACCAGTGCCGCCTCGACCCGGCAGCCCGCGCGGACGGCGGGTTCGACGATGGCGGTCCGGAGTTCGTCGGCGGTCATCGGGCCGACCATCACCTGCGCGTCGGTGAGGGCCTCGACCAGCCCGGCGTGACGGCAGAGGTGCCCGTAGAAGTCGGCGCGGACGCCGAGGACGACGTGGGTTCCGTGGTCGTCGTGGGCCAGCGCGAGCAGTTTGTCGATGAACAGCTGACGTTCGGCCTCCTCACGACAGAGGGTGTAGACCTCCTCGAACTGGTCGACGATCAGCAGCCGCCCCTCGACGTCGAGGTCCTGCTCCAGCGGATGCGTGCCGGGTGTGCGGAGTACCGAGGGCCGCCCGCTCGCCAATCCGGCCCGCAGCACGGACGATTTGCCCGAGCCCGAAGCGCCGAAGACGCCGACGAGGCGGCGATCCGCGAGTTTGGCGGTCAGTTCGGCGACCAGCCGCTCGCGGCCGAAAAACCGGGCGGCGTCACCCGGCTGGAAGGCGGCCAGCCCCAGATACGGCAGCTCGGTGTCGTCGCGTCCGCCGTCGGCCGCGGCGCGTTCGGCGGCGATCGCGCGCCAGCGGTCCTCCCACGCCGGGACGTCGCCCCCGCACGCCGTGACGTACGCGGCCGTCACCGCGAGGCCGGGCAGTTTCCGGCCGCCCGCCGCCTCCGAAAGCGCGGCGGCCGAGTAGCCCGCACGCGTGGAAAGCTCGCGGTAGGTCGGGCTTCCGGCCTTCTCGCGAAGCAGGCGAAGATCCGCCGCGAACCGTACGACGACATCGTCGCCCGGTCCCAGCGGGCGCTCGCGTCTCGGCACCGGGCCCCCTGATCATCGAAGCGTTATCGAATGGTCATTGTTCACCGAAAACGGCCGGACACTGTACAAAAGTTCTGCGCTACAACCGATGGCGTGCCGATTCGAACCCAAGTGGTGACAGTGGTCTTCGCCGGCGTCCCCGAGCCGCCCGCGTCCCCGGAGCTGGAGGTGGTCGCCCACGCGGCCGACGAACGTGACGCCGTCTCGCACACCACCGCACTGCGCCCGGACGTCCTCGTGCTGACCGTGCGGCCACCCGGCCTCGACGGCCTCGCCGTCACACGCGAGGTGTCGTCCCGCGTACCGGGAACCGCGGTGCTCGTGCTGACCCCGCCCGGCGACAACGAACTCTGGGCGGCCGCGATCCGCGCGGGCGCCCGCGGCGTCGTGGCCGGGAGCGCGGGACCCGAAGACCTGGCCCGCGCCATCCACGGTGTCGCGGCGGGTGCCGTGGTCTTCGGCGAGCACGCCGCGAACCGGCTCTACGGGCTGCTCAGCGCGTCGCGGCCGATCCAGGTGTTCCCGCAGCTCACCTCACGGGAGCACGAAGTCCTCGATCTGCTGGCGGGCGGGCTGGCGATCCCGGCGCTCGCGCGACGGCTGGGACTGGCGCCCAAGACCGTCCGGAACATCGTCTCGGCGATCCAGGCCAAAGTGGGCACGGACGACCGCGAAGTACTGCTCGGACAGGCACGCAACGCCGGGCTCGGCCATCATTCGTAACCGCGCGGCGTCCAGACCACGCCGTCTTCTGCCCTGGTCTTCGAGGAGCCCACGATCAGCAGGCAGCGCATGTCCACGCTCGCCGGATCCAGTGTGCCGAGGGTGACGACGCGGATGTCCTCCTCGGGACCGCCGACGTCGCGCGCGACGACCACCGGCGTCTCCGGCGCGCGGTGCCGGAGCAGCACGTCGCGGGCCTGGGCGAGCTGGGTGGTCCGCGTGCGGGACGCCGGGTTGTAGAGCGCGAGCACAAGATCCGCGGCACCCGCCGCGTCGAGCCGCTTCTCGATGATCTCCCACGGCTTGAGCCGGTCGGACAGCGAGAGGACGCAGTAGTCGTGCCCGAGCGGGGCGCCGACCCGGGACGCGGCCGCCTGCGCGGCGGTCACCCCCGGCACGATCCGCACCCGCGTGCCCGCGCCGTGCCCGGCGGAGACCTGCTCCAGGACGGCCGACGCCATCGCGAACACCCCCGGGTCACCCGAGGACACCACCGCGACCTTGGCGCCGTTCGCCGCCAGCTCCAGTGCCTCGACGGCACGTTCGGCCTCGACCCGGTTGCCCGACGCGTGCCGCCGCTGGCCCGCGCGCTGCGGCACCCGTGCGACGTACGGGCCGTAGCCGACGATGTGCTGGGCCGCCGCGAGTTCCCCGGCGGCTTCCGGGGTCAGCCAGTCCGGTCCGGCGGGACCGAGGCCGACGACCACGACTTCGCCGCCGGTAGGCGTTTCCCCGGGCTTGGGCGGCTCCGGCTCCCCCGCCAGCCGCGACGCGTAGGCCGGGCTGGGCAGCAGTGCCAGCGAGAAGTACGGCACCGTCTCCGGGTCGACGTCGGCGAGCGGCTCGACGCGCTGCGCCTGCCAGGTCGCCCGTTCGATGTAGAAGGCGTCGTCGAGCTTTCCCGCCTCGGCCAGCGCCTCCCGGACGTTGCCGAAGGTGCGGCCGAGTTTGAGCACCGCGGCGGCCTGCGTGTCGGCCAGCCGTCGCGCGAGTTCCGGCGCGGGCAGCGTGCCGGGCAGGATGGTGAGGACCTCGTCGCGCTGCACCAGCGGACGGCCGAGCACGGACGCCGCCGCGCTCACCGACGTCACGCCGGGCACCACCGTCGCCTCGTAGCGATCGGTGAGCCGCTCGTGCATGTACATGTAGGAGCCGTAGAAGAACGGGTCACCTTCGCAGAGCACGACCACGTCGCGGCCGGCGTCGAGGTGCTCGGCGAGCCGTTTCGCGCTCAGCTCGTAGAAATCGGCGATCGCGCCCTCGTAGCCGCCGGGGTGATCGGTGGTCTCGGTGGTGACCGGGTAGACCAGCTTTTCCTCGATCTGGCGGTCCCGCAGATACGGCTCGGCGACCGACCGCGCGATGCTCCGGCCGTGCCGCGCGCTGTGATAGGCGACGACGTCGGCCTCACCGATCAGCCGCGCGGCCTTGACCGTGATCAGCTCGGGGTCACCGGGGCCGAGCCCGACACCCCAGAGTTTGCCCAGCGCGCTCATTCGACCTCACTCGCCATCGCGTTGATCGCGGCGACGGCCATCGCGCTGCCGCCACGGCGTCCGTGCACCACCAGATACGGCGCGGGTGCGCGCTCGGCGAGCTCCACTTTGGACTCGGCGGCACCGACGAAACCCACCGGGACACCGATGATCGCCGCCGGCGCGCCGACCCCCTCGTCCAGCAGTTCCAGCAGCCGGAACAACGCGGTGGGCGCGTTGCCGATGGCCACCACGGAGCCGGGCAGCTTGTCGCGCCAGAGTTCCAGCGCGGCCGCCGAGCGGGTGGTGCCCATCCGCTCGGCCAGCCCCGGCACCTGCGGATCGGACAGCGTGCACAGCACCTCGTTGGCCGAAGGCAAACGTTTGCGGGTCACCCCGGAGGCGATCATGTTGGCGTCGCACAGGATCGGCGCGCCTGCCTCCAGCGCGGCACGGCCCGACTCCACCACGTCGAGGCTGTAGCGGAGGTCGTCGACCAGGTCGACCATCCCGCAGGCGTGGATCATCCGCACGGCCAGCACCGCGACGTCGCCGGGGAGGATCGCGAGATCCGCCTCCTCGCGGATGGTGGCGAACGAATGCCGGTAGATCTCGGCACCGTCCCGGAGGTAGTCGATCACTGTGTTCCCTTCTGTGCCAACGTCCTCGCCAGCTCGCCGGTGGGGACCCACGTCCCGTCGACCAGATAGCCGTCCTCCGCCGCGAGCACGTCGACATGCTCGCGGGCGGGTTTTCCGCATCGCCGTTCACAACCGGCGAAATGCACTCGCGGCGTGTGCCCGATCCGGGCCGCGTCGGCACGGACGTCGGCCAGCGACTTCGCGCAGCCGGGCCGTCCGATACAGGCGCTGACGCCGAGTGACGGCTCGTCCGGATCGACGATCAGGCCGGGGTTTTCGCCGAGGGTTCCGAAGACGAGGATCGAGCGCCACGGGGTGACCACGGCGTTTCCTGCCTTCGCGATCACTCGCGCCTGCTCGGACGTCAGACGGCCGAAGACCGGCGCGACCCCGACGGCGTCGTCCCCGATCGGCCCGATGGGTAGACCCGGCTTGGTGGTGAAGGTCTCCGGTTCCACGGTTTCGCCCGGTATGTCACGAAGAAGTGGTTCCGTGGCCGGGAGTTCGCCGATCCGCCAGGCGGTTCCCCGGATCCGGAGGAAGCTGCGCGCGACCGAGATCAGCGCTTCGACGGCGTGCTCTTCGGTGACGCGCAGCCCGGTGTCGGTGCCGTCGAGCAGCAGCGCGCCGTCACGCCAGCAGACGTCGGCGCCTTCTCCGGCGACGTCGCCGCTACCGCCGTCGATGGCGAAGAGGAAGCGTCCCGGCAATCCGGCCAGCTCAGGAACGGCGCACAGGGCTTCGTCGAGCGCCGGGGCGAGCTCTTGGGCGAGGTCACTGAGGGGTGAGGCGAGGATGTTGCGGACGCGTTCGTGCGACGGCGCGGGCAGGAGACCGGCCGCGGACAACCTCGTCGCGAGGCCGGGCCGGGTGACGCCGCGAAGCTGGACGTTGCCACGGGAGGTCAGGTGAAGCGCGCCGTCACCGAGGTCGTCCGCGGCGTCCGCGAGGGCACTGAGCTGGGCTTTCGTGATGGCGCCGCCAGGCAGCCGGACCCGGGCGAGCGGACCGTCCTCGGCGTCGTGCGTGGCGAAAACGCCAGGGCACGCGTCGGCTCGGACACGCGCGCTCGTGGACATGCGCTCACTTTAGATGCCTCGTTTCGGTGTTAGCACCCGTCGGATCGAATGTAGTAGGTGTGCTACATTTAATCGCAGCACTGAGATGGGGGTGACCTAATGAGAGATCCAGAAGACCTGATGATCTCCGTCAAAGATCTTCGAATGCGTTACGGGACGAACGACGTCCTCCACGGCGTGGATTTCACCGCGCACCGGGGCGAGGTGATCTGCCTGCTGGGGCCGAACGGAGCGGGTAAGACCACGACGATCGAGATCCTCGAAGGCTTCCGGATGCGGTCGGAAGGCGAGGTCAGCGTGCTGGGCATCGACCCGGCACACGCGGACGAGCACTGGAGGGCGCGACTGGGGGTCGTCCTCCAGGCTTGGCGCGACCACGCGAAATGGCGGGTGCGTGAACTGCTGGCGCACCTCGGCGGCTACTACGCGCCGTACTCCACCGATCGCATCAAACGGCCGTGGGATCCGGACGAACTGGTCGCCGCGGTCGGGCTGACCAAGCACGCGGACAAGCGGATCCGGATGCTCTCCGGCGGGCAGCGGCGCCGTCTCGACGTCGCGATCGGCATCGTCGGCCGCCCGGAACTGCTGTTCCTCGACGAGCCGACCGCCGGGCTGGATCCGGAGGCGCGGCGTGAGTTTCACGAACTCGTGCACCGGCTGACCGATGACGACGACACGACGATCCTGCTGACCACGCACGACCTCGACGAGGCCGAGAAGCTGGCCGACCGGATCCTGATCCTGAACCACGGCCGGATCGTCGCCGACGGTTCCGCCGACGCGCTGAGCAGGCAGATCGCCGGCGAGGCCGAGGTGCGCTGGACGCTGGACGGCCAGCGGTTCGTGCACTCGACCACGGAATCGACGAAGTACGTGCACGAACTGTTCAAGCAGCACGGCGACGCCATCGGCGACCTCGAGGTCCGCCGCGCGTCGCTGGAAGACACCTACATGACCCTGGTCCGCAAGGCCGAGACTCCCCTTGTGGAGGTGAGTGCGCGATGAACGCGGTACAGCACAGTGTCCGGCTGGGTGTCCAACGCGGCTGGCTTGAAATCCGTCAGATGATGACCAACCGCGAAGACCTCTTCAACACCTTCATCTTCCCGGTCATCTTCGTGGTCGTCATGTTCTTCATGCGCGACGCGAAATTGCCCGGCATGGATTTCTCGCTCGGCGCCGCCACCGTGCCGAGCGTGCTGGGCGCGTCGATCGTGTTCACCGGCATGCTCGGCATGGCAGGCGTCCTCGCCGTCGAACGCGAGGACGGCACACTCCTGCGTGCCAAGGCCACCCCGAACGGCATGCTGGGCTATCTCGTCGGCAAGGTCGTGACGACCTCCTTCGGCACGGTCGTCGGGACCCTGCTGGTACTGATTCCCAGCCTGTTCCTGTTCGACGGCATCGCGCCCGGCGGGCTGACGTCGTGGCTGGGCCTGCTGTGGGTGCTGGCGCTCGGCCTGCTCGCCACCATGCCGATCGGGGCGATCTTCGGCTCGCTGACCACGAACGCGCGCAGCATCGGGCTGATCATGCTGCCCACCCTTGGCCTTGGCGCGATCTCCGGGGTCTTCTACCCGATCACCGCGTTGCCGGAATGGCTGCAGGGCATCGCGCAGGTGTTCCCGATGTACTGGCTCGGCCTCGGCATGCGCTCGGCGCTGCTGCCGGACTCGACCGTGCTGATCGAAATCGGGCAATCGTGGCGGCCATGGGAGACCCTCGGCGTGCTGACCGCATGGGCCGTGATCGGATTGGTACTGGCCCCGGTGGTCCTGCGGCGTATGGCGCGGCGCGAGTCCGGGTCCTCGGTGGCGGCACGACGGGAAAAGGCGATGCAGCGAATTGGCTAGCTCATGAGCGAAGTCGTTTACAACCGGATCGCGATGCTGCGGGCGGAACGGGGCATCTCCCGCCGCGAGCTCGCCGATGCGCTGGGCGTGCACTACCAGACCATCGGCTACCTCGAACGCGGCGAGTACAGCCCGAGCCTGTACCTCGCGCTGCGGATCGCGACGTTCTTCGAGGTGGCGGTGGAGATCATCTTCTCCACCGCCCCCTTCCCGCGGATCGGTGACTCCTCCTCCGAGCGTTCGGCGTGAAAGTGGCGGAGCGGGCGCACGCGCACGCGGTGCGGCTGGGGCGGGACCGGATCGGCGGGGAGGAACTCCCGCTGGCGCCCTCGGCCAACCCTTGGCCATTACCGAAAAACGGCGACGGCTGAACCCTCTCGCCATCGACCTAAGCGCCACAGGAAAACGAGCCCCACGGCGCCTCAACCCGATTCGCGTCACCCAAGGAACCCGCCAGTCACGACGGCGGCGCGCCCCGGCATGCCCACCGGACCACACCGAGGCAAGCAGGGCTGCGAGTGGCAATTCGGACTACCGAGGAGACGTGGCGTCCCCCAGGCTGCCTGCCTCGCCGAGCCCTCGGACGCCATCCTGGTTCGCAGCCGCGCGTTCACAGCCACTACGCGGCGACAGCCCACCCACGCGGCCCACCAGCCAGCCCGAGCCCGACGAGCCGACCAGCCAGCCGAACCCGACGAGCCACCCCCAGAGAACCCTCGGCCAGACGTTCCCTCGACCAGACGTTCCCTCGACCAGCGCCCACCCGCTCCCGACCCACTTGACGGGCACATCACCTTGACGCCGGGCCGAGCCGCACCGGAGAGTGAGCGGGACCCACGCGTCGGCAGGTGGAGGAACCCGGTGAGAGTCCGGGGCGGTCCCGCCACTGTCACCCCAGCGAACATGAGGGGGAGCCAGGAACTCCGGCCGGCGCGACCGCACGACCCGGGGCGCGGACACCCCGAGTGAGGACTGCCGTGATCCTGCTTCTGTCCACATCGGACACCGACCTGCTCAGCGCACGGGCCACCGAGGCCGACTATCGGCTGGCCAACCCTGCCCGGCTCGATCTGGCGGAGCTTCCCGCGCTGCTCGACGGCGCCCGGATCGTCGTCGTCCGGATTCTCGGGTCGGAGCGCAGCTGGTCCGACGGGCTGGACACGGTTCGCGCGAGTGGCGCGCATGTGGTCGTCCTCGGCGGCGAGCAGACACCGGACGCGCAGCTCATGAAGCTTTCGACGGTTCCGGCGGGGACGGCGGCGGAGGCCCACGCGTATCTCGCGCAGGGCGGGCCGGAGAACCTCGCTCAGCTGCACCGCTTCCTGAGCGACACGCTCCTGCTCACCGGTGACGGCTTCGAGCCGCCGGCGGTGCAGCCGCTGTGGGGCGTCCTCGAGCGAAAGACCCGCCAAGAAAAAGGCCCGGTCATCGCGATTCTCTACTACCGCGCGCATCACCTGTCCGGCAACACCGAGTTCGTCCACGCTCTCTCCGACGCCATCGAGGACGCCGGTGGCCGCGCGCTCCCGATCCACTGCGCGTCCCTGCGCAGCCGCGAGCCGGAGATGATGGCCGAACTGGGCAAGGCCGACGCGCTCCTGGTCACGGTACTGGCCGCCGGCGGCACCAAACCGTCCGAGGCCGGGGCGGGCGGGGACGACGAGGCGTGGGACGTCGCCGAGATGGCCGCGCTCGACATCCCGATTTTGCAGGCACTGTGCCTCACCAGCGATCGTGAGACCTGGTCGGCGAACGACGACGGCCTCTCCCCGCTCGACGCGGGTAACCAGATGGCCGTTCCCGAGTTCGACGGCAGGTTGATCACCGTCCCGTTCTCGTTCAAGGAGATCGACGACGACGGCCTCCCCAAGTATGTACCGGACGCCGAACGCGCGTCGCGGGTCGCCAAGATCGCACTCGCCCACGCCCGCCTGCGGCACACGCCGCCCCAGGAGCGCAAGATCGCGCTGATGCTGTCCGCGTATCCGACGAAGCATTCCCGCGTCGGCAACGCCGTCGGCCTCGACACGCCCGCGTCCGCGATCGAGCTGCTGCGTCTCATGCGTGACCGAGGCTACGACCTCGGTGACGATCCGTTCCCCGGCGTCGAGCCCACCGGCACCGACCAGCCCGACGGCGACGCGCTGATCCACGCGCTCATCGCCGCGGGCGGTCAGGATCCGGAGTGGCTGACCGAGGAGCAGCTCTCCGGCAACCCGATCCGCGTAAGCACGGCCCGGTATCGCGAGTGGTTCGCCGAACTGCCCGCGGAACTCCGCGAAGGGATGGAGGAGCACTGGGGCCCGGCACCCGGCGAGCTCTACGTCGACAACGGTGACATCGTGCTGGCGTCCCTGCGGTCCGGCAACGTCATCCTGATGATCCAGCCGCCTCGCGGGTTCGGCGAGAACCCGGTGGCGATCTACCACAATCCGGACCTTCCGCCGAGCCACCATTATCTGGCCGCCTACCGCTGGCTGGAGCAGGAGTTCGGCGCGCACGCCGTCGTCCACCTCGGCAAACACGGTTCGCTCGAATGGCTTCCCGGCAAGACCGCGGGCCTCTCGGCCTCGTGTGCGCCGGACGCCGTCCTCGGCAACCTGCCGCTGATCTACCCGTTCCTGATCAACGACCCCGGCGAGGGCGCGCAGGCCAAACGGCGTGCGCACGCCACGATCGTCGACCACCTGATCCCGCCGATGGCCCGCGCCGAGAGCTACGGCGACCTGGCGCGGCTGGAGCAGCTTCTCGACGAGCACGCCAACATCGCCGCGATGGACCCGGCGAAGCTGCCCGCGGTCCGCGCGCAGATCTGGACGCTGATCCAGGCCGCGAAGCTCGACCACGACCTCGGTATCGAGGAACGTCCGCACGACGCGGAATTCGACGACTTCCTGCTGCATATCGACGGCTGGCTGTGCGAGGTCAAGGACGCCCAGATCCGCGACGGCCTGCATATCCTCGGCGCCGCGCCGGAAGGCGAGGCGCGGATCAACCTCGTCCTCGCCATGCTGCGTGCCCAGCAGATGTGGGGTGGCAAGCAGGGCGCGGTCCCCGGTCTCCGCTCCGCGTTGGGGCTCAAGGAGAACAGCGACGCACCACTGTCCGAAGTGGACGCCATCGAGCAGAAGGCGCGGTCTCTCGTCGAGGCGATGGAGGCCCGTGGCTGGTCTCCCGCCGCCGTCGCCGAGGTCGTCGCCGACGTCCCGGAGCACCAGGACGTCGCCAGGGTGCTCACCTTCGCCGCCACCGAAATCGTGCCTCGCCTGGCGGGCACCAGCGGCGAACTCGACGCGGTGCTCCACGCACTCGACGGCGGCTACATCCCGGCCGGTCCCAGCGGTTCTCCCCTGCGCGGCCTGATCAACGTCCTCCCGACCGGCCGCAACTTCTACACCGTCGACCCGAAGGCGATCCCGAGCCGTCTCGCCTGGGAGACCGGGCAGGCACTCGCCGACTCGCTTCTGCGCCGCTACCGGGAGGACACCGGGGACTGGCCGAGTTCGGTCGGCCTCTCGGTCTGGGGCACGTCGGCGATGCGCACTTCGGGTGACGACGCCGCGGAAGTCCTCGCCCTCCTGGGTGTCCAGCCGGTCTGGGACGAGGCATCGCGCCGGGTCACCGGGATCGAGGCGATCCCGCTCGCCGAACTCGGCCGCCCGCGCATCGACGTCACCATCCGCATCAGCGGGTTCTTCCGTGACGCCTTCCCGCATGTGATCACCCTGATGGATGACGCCGTCCGCCTCGTGGCGAACCTCGACGAACCGGACGAACAGAACTTCGTCCGCGCCCACTCCCGCGCCGATCTGGCCGCGCACGGTGACGAACGCCGCGCCACCACCAGGATCTTCGGCTCCAAACCGGGCGCGTATGGCGCGGGGCTGCTGCCGTTGATGGACTCGGGAAACTGGCGTGACGACAAGGATCTCGCCGAGGTCTACGCGGTCTGGGGCGGCTTCGCCTACGGTCGCGATCTCGACGGCAGGCCCGCACGCGAGGATATGGAGAACTCGTACAAGCGGATCGTGGTCGCGGCGAAGAACACCGACACCCGTGAGCATGACATCGCCGACTCCGACGACTACTTCCAGTACCACGGCGGCATGATCGCGACGGTCCGCGCGCTCACCGGGACCGCTCCGGCGTCCTACGTCGGCGACAGCACCACCCCGGACGCGGTCCGCACGCGCACCCTCGGCGAGGAGACCGCCCGCGTCTTCCGCGCCCGCGTGATCAACCCGCGCTGGCTGGCCGCGATGCGCAAACACGGCTACAAGGGCGCCTTCGAGCTGGCGGCGACGGTCGACTACCTCTTCGGTTTCGACGCCACCGCGGGCGTGGTCGGCGACTGGATGTACGAGAAGCTCACCGAGTCCTACGTGCTCGACGAGGTCAATCAGGAGTTCCTGCGCCAGGCCAACCCGTGGGCGCTGCGCGGCATCATCGAGCGCCTGAACGAAGCGGCCGAACGGGGGCTCTGGGCGGAGCCGGACGCCGACCTTTTGGCTCAGCTGCGCGAGGTCTACCTCTCGTTGGAGGGGGACCTCGAATCCTGAAGTCACCCGCTGGAGCAGCCTCTTGGCCCGCCCGGCGGTACCACTGTCGTATGCGCAGAACTTAGCGTGACAGGGGCGGTGGGACGACAACGATCGGGAGGACAGCGATGATCAAGCGTCTGTTGAAGGTCGTGCTTCGCCACGGTTGCTGCTCGGCGTGCACCGGTCAGGGCTGCGGCTGCTGCGACGCCTGCAAGTAGGTCAGTGGCGGACACCCGCGAGATGGGTGTTCGCGCGGCGGACGTCGGCGGCGAGGGCTGGTACCTCGATCACCCGGCGTCCGGCCGCCTCCAGTGTCTCGGCGCCGACGCAGTCGACGAACACCGACGGCTCGCGCCAGGCGAATACGACGCGCGGGACTCCGGCGTCGAGGATGAGCTGCGTGCAGCTTCGCGGATGTGACGTCCGGGAGCTGCACGGCTCCAGCGAGGTGTACATCGTCGCCCTCGCCAGCCTCGGGTCTCCCGGTTCGAGTTTGGCGAGGGCGGCTTCTTCGGCGTGGTTCGCCGGATCGCCGTCACCCGAGTAGCCGGTGGAGATCACCTCGCCGTCGGCGTCGGTGATGACCGCGCCGACGCGGAACGTGCGCGGCGGGCAGTTCTCGGCCAAGGCGATGGCTTCACGCAGCCGCAGAATGTCCACTTCGGACGGTTCCGGTGTCGCGTGGTACTCCAGCACGGCGATGTCACCCAAACGCGTGCTTTCGACGAGGGCCAGCCCACGTGGGAACGCGCCGGGGCCGGCGAAGCGCGGCGCACGCGGGTCGCCGACGAAGAACGGCGCGATGGCCAGGTGCAGTTCGTCGACCAAACCCTCGGTGAGGAACTGCGTGTGGATCGCGCCGCCGCCCTCGACCATCAGCCGCCGCACGCCGCGCGCGTGGAGATCGGCCAGCATCGCACGCAGATCGGCCAGTTCGACGACGGTCGCCTTCACCCCCGTGACGACGCCGGGCGGGGCGTAGACCAGCTTCTCCGCGTCACCGACAGTGAAGAACTGGGCCGCCGGATCGAGTGACCCGCTCCGCGTGAGCGTCACCTTGACCGGTTGTTCCGGCCTGCCCGCGGCGACCCGTTCGGCGACCAGCTCCGGCGAGCGGACCAGCAATCTCGGGTTGTCCGCGCGGACGGTGTTCGCGCCGACCAGGATCGCGTCCGAGGCCGCGCGCAGCCTGTCGACCCTGGCCCAGTCGTCCTCAGTGGACAGCACCAGCCGGGTGTCGGTCGCGTCGTCGAGGTAGCCGTCCAGCGAGACCGCGGCGGAGAGCAGGACGTGAGGGCGTTCGATCACGTCCGCCAGTATGCCCCGCTCAGTCGCGGGTCGCCGAAGTGCGTTGCTTACCACTACCGGGCGAACATCACCAAGCGCGCACATCCCGAATTTCCCTTGCCACGACTGGCATTACCGAATATCGACGACGGTGGTGGCAGTCGCATGATCCAGAACTGTCGGTGGGGAATTGTAGGTTCGTTGGGTGGACACTTACCGCGCCACCACTGTGGCGCTACTCGAGGAAATCACCTGCCCCGACAACCTCAAGGCCATCAATACCGCCGCGGATTCGTTGGACGACAACGAATCCGTCGCCCTCGCGAAAGCGGCGTCAGTGGGTATCGCCCGGCTGGAAGCGATCCGTTACCGTGCCCTGTCCCAGCTGAACCGGCATCGCGAAGGCGCGCGTAGCGTCACTCAGGAAGTCGCGTTCGCCCTGTCGGTGGGCGACAAGTACGCGGCCGGGTTGGTCGCCGCTGCCGACGCGTTGACCACCAGGCTGCCCCGCACCCTTGGTTTGATGGACAAAGGCCAGGTGGACGGGTTCGGCGCGATGAAAGTCGTGACGGCCACGGCGTGGCTGTCCGACGAGGACGCGATCGCCGCCGACGCCCTGCTGGAAGACCGGTTGCCCGGTAAAAATGCCGAACAGATCCGCAAAGCGGCAAACCACGCGGCGACGACGGTCGATCGTGAGGGCGCGGACAAGCGCTGCGAGCAGGCCCGCGAAGGCCGCCGGCTCGTGGTGAGTCAGGGTGAGGCAGGCGTGGCCTCGCTGGAGATCGAGGACGGCCCGGTGGAGAAGGTCACCGCCGCTTACAACCGGATCAACCGGGAGGCCCGCGCGCTCAAGACCGGCGACGAGACCCGCACTCTGGACCAGCTTCGCGCCGACGTCGCCCTCGACCTCCTGTTGGGCGGCGACGGCGGGAAACGTGAACGCGCCGAAGTATTCCTTTACATGGACTTCTTCACCTACCTCGGCCTGAACGACGACCCGGCGGAAATGGCCGGACACGGCCACATCCCGGCGTCGCTGGCGCGGCATATCGCGAGCGGGCCCGACACGGTGCTGCGACGGATCATCACCGACCCGCTGTCAGGTCAGGTCGCGGACCTCGGCCGGGACCGATATCGCCCGACGGCCGGTCTTGACGAGTTCGTCCGTGTCCGCGACCGCGAATGCCGTCGACCAGGGTGCCATCGGCCCGCTCAGGCCTGCGATCTCGACCACTCCATCCCATGGCAGTTCCAGGGGAACACCGATGCCGCCGACCTCATCGACTTCTGCCGCCGCGACCATCGGCTCAAGGACGAACCCGGTTGGATCTACCGGCTGGCACCGGACGGAACCCTGACGATCACCACACCAACCGGCCAGACCTACGACAGTACGCCTCCGCCTCTGCACACACCCCGTACCGAGAAACCACCGTTCTGACCCCGTTGCCGCGAAACGGCAACCGGCCTCCCACGCGGACCGTGTTCGCGCAGACGGTGGCTGGCTTCCGTGGTTCCGCCGGTGGTCGTGGACCGGTCGTTGGGGCCGGAGGTGACGGCTCTCGTCGCGGCGCTGCGGGTCGTGAGTGTTTTGGGTCGTTAGAACGACCCAAAACACTCACGAGAACCACCGCCTCACACCCCAAAGCCAGTACGACGACGGCGATCCCGCCCGCCAGGATCTCGCCGTGGCCAGGATCACCGAGCGCGAATCCGTCCACAATGTACCGTCCTAGCCCGCCGCCGTCCTTGACGACAAGGAACGCGCCCGACGCCGATCACGTCCGCCAGGCTGTCCCCGCTAAGGGCTCTTAACAGAATGATCTTGGGGTGTGGTTTGGTGTCGCGTCTCGTTGTTCTTCGGTGAGGGGTGGGCGGGGTGGGGCAGCGGCGTCCGTGGGAGGTCGATGATGGTCTGTGGGAACGGATTGAGCCGTTGTTGCCGCGGGTGGAGCGTCGGTTTCGGTATCCGGGGCGTAAGCGGTTGGACGACCGCAAGGCGTTGTGCGAGATCATGTTCGTGTTTTACACGGCGATTCCGTGGGAGTTCCTGCCGCAGGAGAGGGGCTACGGGTCGGGCATGACGTGCTGGCGCCGGTTGCGGGACTGGACTGAGGCGGGTGTGTGGCGGCAGCTGCATGAGGTGTTGCCGGCGGAGTTGCCTGCGGCGAACTTGCTGGATTGGCCGCGGGCGGCGCCCCTAAATCAGTCGCACCGGAGCCGCCAGACGGCTAGGCTGGCCTGATGATCTTCTGAGACGAACCTGCGCCCTTGTTCGCACCTCCTTCGCAGGGAGTCTCATGTCTAATTCCACGTCTAGTTCACTGACGCTTTCCGACGTCACCTTCACCTGGCCCGACGGCGGCCCGGTCTTCGAACACCTCTCGCTCACCATCGGCACCGGCCGCACCGGCCTGGTCGGCACCAACGGTTCCGGCAAGTCCACGCTGCTCAGGCTGCTCGCCGGTCGGCTGGAAACCACGTCGGGATCCATCACCGCACCGGGGGAAATCGGCTACCTGCCGCAGAACCTGGCCCTGGACACCGGCCGCCGCGTCGACGACGTCCTCGGCGTCACCGCGATCCGCGCGGCGATCAAGGCCGTCGAAAGTGGTGAGGTCACCGAGGAGCGGTTCGCCGTCATCGGCGACAACTGGGACGTCGAGGAGCGCACCCGCGCGATCCTGGACCGGCTCGGCCTCGGCGCCGTCCGGCTGGACGAGCGGGCGGGTGAACTGTCCGGCGGGGAACTCACCCTGCTCGGGCTGGCCGCCCTGCTGCTGCGCCGTCCGTCCGTGCTGCTGCTCGACGAGCCGACCAACAACCTGGACCTGCGGGCGCGCGAACTCGTGCACCGCGAGGTCGAGGGCTGGAGCGGGATTCTCGTGGTGGTCTCGCACGACCGCGAACTGCTCCAGCTGGTCGACCGGATCGACGAGGTCCGTGACGGTGAAATCACCACGTACGGCGGCAACCTCGCCGACTACGAGCACGCCGTCGAGACCGCGCAGGAAGCCGCGCGGCGGCATGTGCGCGCGGCCGAGTCCGACGTCAAACGGCAGAAGCGGGAGCTGATCGAGGCGGGGGTCAAACTCGCCCGGCGGGCCCGCTACGGCCAGAAGATGTGGGACCAGAAACGCGAGCCCAAGGCCCGGATGCGCAAACGCCAGGAGGACGCGCAGATCTCCGCGGGCAAGTACCGGAACCTGCATACGGACAGGCTGGAGGGCGCCGTCGAAGCATTGAAAGCCGCCGAGGAACTGGTGCGTGAGGACGCCGAGATCCGCGTCGAACTGCCGGAAACCCTTGTCTCCACCGGAAGCGATGTGCTCCGCATCGACGCCGTGCCGCGCTTCGGCCCGCCGGTGGACCTCCACATCATGGGACCTGAACGGCTCGCACTCGTCGGCCCGAACGGTTCGGGGAAGACGACGCTGCTCCGCACGATCACCGGCGAACTCCCGCCGCGATCGGGCGAGGTGGGGCTGTTCGTCCCCGCCCGGCTGCTCCCCCAGCGGCTCGACATCCTTGACGACGAACTCTCCATTGTGGACAACGTCCGGCTGGTGGCGCCGTCACGGACGGACAACGAGATCCGCGCCCGGCTGGCGCGGTTCCTGTTCCGTGGCACGAAGGCCGACCGCGAGGTCGCGTCGTTGTCCGGCGGGGAACGGTTCCGCGCGGCACTGGCGACCCTGCTGCTGACCGAACCGACGCCGAAACTGCTGCTGCTCGACGAGCCGACGAACAATCTCGACCTGGCGAGCGTGCGGCGGCTCACCGAGGCGCTGCGGGCCTATCAGGGCGCGCTGATCGTGGCGAGCCACGACCGGCCGTTCCTGAAGGACATCGGCATCACGAGGTGGCTGGAGATCTAAGTGGTTGGTTTCGGAAGTCCTTCGTGGGTATCGGCGGATCCAGGTTTCCGCTGGGCGTGCGGCCGGAAGACCCTCGTACCGGGTTGTACTCGGGCCTTTCGGCCGTACGTCCAGCGGGAAGCTGGGCCGTCGAAACCCCGAAGGAGTTCCGAAACCAACCACTAAGCCCGCCGCAGGCGTTCAGGCGTCGTAGTCCACGGTGACGGCTTCGGAAACCGGCACGGATTGGCAGGTGAGCACGAAGCCGGCGTCGACCTCGGCCTTCTCCAGTGCGAAGTTGCGCCGCATGTCCACCTTGCCGTCGCAGATCTTCGCCCGGCAGGTCCCGCAGACCCCGCCCTTGCAGGCGAACGGCAGGTCCGGACGGTACTTCTGCGCGCCGTCGAGCAGAGAGGAGGCCCGGGGCAGCGTCATCGTCGTCGACCGGCCGTCGAGGACCAGCGTGACCTCGCTGGAAGCCCCCACGACGGCCGGGTCGACGTGGTGCACCGGCTCCGGCGGAGTGTCCACATAGAACAGTTCCTGGTGGATCTTCTCGTCGGGGACGGCAAGGGAGCGCAACAGCTCCTGCGCGCCGGTCACCATTGCGAACGGTCCGCACAGCCACCAGTGCGCGACGTCCTCGACCGGGATCAGCACGGTGCACAGGCGCCGCAGCTTCTCGACGTCGAGGCGGCCGGTGAACAGTTCGGCCTCGCGTGGCTCGCGGGAGAGCACGTGGACGAGTTCGAGCCGTGCCGGGTAACGGTCTTTGAGGTCCGCGAGGTCGTCGGCGAACATGACGGTGTCCGTGCGACGGTTGCCGTAGAGCACGGTCACCGTGGCGTCGGCGTCACTGAGCAGCGAAGAGGCGATCGACAGCACCGGCGTGATCCCGGAGCCTGCCGCGACCAGCACGTGGTGCCCGGCGGCTTCCAGATCCGGGGTGAAGTGCCCGGTCGGCGCGGCGACCTCGATCTCGTCGCCCGGCCGCACGTCGTGCACCAGCCACGACGAGAACAGCCCGCCCGGCACCGCACGGACGCCGACCCGCGGCGCCGCACCGGCGGGTGCGCAGATCGAGTACGAGCGGCGCTCGTCGCGGCCGTCGACCTCGCGGCGCAGTGTCAGCGACTGGCCTGCCTTGAAGCGAAAGGTGTCGGCGAGGTCTTCGGGCACGTCGAAGGTCACCGCGACGGCGTCGTCGCACAGGCGCTGGACGTCGGACACCTTCAGGGGGTGGAAGCCCGTGCGGCGCTGCGCAGTCGAGGGAGAGGTCGCGGTCACTAGATCTCCTTGACGTGTTCGAACGGTTCGAGGCAGAACCGGCAGCGGCGCAGGGCTTTGCACGCCGTCGCACTGAACCGCGACTGCTCTTCGGTATCCGCGGAACCGCAGTGCGGGCAGCGGACCGAGGACACCGGCGGGCTCAGCGTGAGCGGGATCGGGCCGGTACTGACCGGTGCCGCACCCGGCGGCGCGATCCCGGCTTCGGCCAGTTTCCGCTTGCCGTCTTCGGTGATCCAGTCGGTGGACCACGCCGGCCGCAGCACCGTGCGGACCTCGACGTCGTCATAACCGGCGCCGGTCAGCGCGTGCACGAGGTCGTCGCGCATGGTGTCCATCGCCGGGCAGCCGGTGTAGGTCGGGGTGATCGCGACGACCACGCGACCATCGGATTCGGACACTTCACGCAGCACGCCGAGATCGGCGAGGGTGAGCATCGGCAGTTCCGGATCGGTGACCGTGGCCGCCACGGCGTACGCGGTCACCATGTCGCGTCCGGGTGTTCCCTGGCGACACTTTGCAGTTCCGCCAGCAGGAAGCCCATTCGCTCGGTGTGCACGCCGTCGCGGCCCATCCGGCCCGACACCCCGGCGAGCGCGCCGGCCTCGGGCCGTGTCAGCCGGGCGGCGGCGAGCACCTGGTCCAGGATCGCGTCGAACTCGGGCCGCAGCGAAGGCGACTCGACGAATTCGACCTCGTGGGCGGCGAAAAGCTCGCCGACGTAAGGCCAGACCGCGTCAAACCCCTCTTGCATGCGGGAATGGGACAACTCGGTCCCGTCGCCCAGCCGGACGGCCCACTGCGCGGCGTAGTCGCGGTGGTAGGCGACCTCTTTGACGCCCTTGTCCGCGATGGCCGCCAGCACTGGGTCCACACTGGACTGAAGCCGCTGCAATAAAGCGAGCCGCCAGATGGAGAACACCAGCAGCCGCGCGATCAGATGCCCGAAGTGGCCGCCCCCGAGTTCGGCGAGCCGGACGTTGCGGTACTCCTGCTCACTCCGGAAGAAGGCGTAGGAATCCTCACTCCGCTCGCCGTCGTCGGCTTTACCCGCGCGAGCCAGCAGCAACCGCGCCTGTCCGAGCAGGTCGAGCGCGATATTGGCGATCGCGACCTCGTCCTCGAGTTCGGGTGCGTTCGTGCACCATTCCTGCAGCCGGTGCGAGAAGATCAGCGCGTCGTCGCCGAGCATCAGGCAGTAGGCCGCGAGCCGCGCACCGTCCACACCGGACGGAACTTTTGTGTCCACACCGGACAGTGGATCCTCGAACCCGGTGCCGAAAGCCCAGCGGGAGTCGTTTTCCTCAGTGATCGCCTCGTAGGCGTTGTCGAAGCTCATGTCAGATGTGCGGAACGTTGTCGGGGATGTCGTAGAACGTCGGGTGCCGGTACACCTTGTCGCCGCTGGGCGCGAAGAACGGGTCCTTCTCGTCCGGCGAGGACGCCGTGATGTCCGACGCGCGCACGACCCAGATCGACACGCCCTCGTTGCGGCGCGTGTAGAGATCGCGGGCGTGGTGCAGCGCCATGTCGTCGTCCGCCGCGTGCAGCGAGCCCACGTGCACGTGGTTCAGGCCGCGCTTGCCACGGACGAACACCTCGTACAACGGCCAGTCGTGCTTCATCACGAAGCCCCTTCATTTTCAAAGACACGCTTCTTCGCTGCGTGCGCCGAGGCCGCCTCGCGCACCCACGCGCCGTCTTCCTGTGCCCGGCGCCGGTGCGCGACGCGCTGGGCGTTGCAGGGACCGTTGCCCTTCAACACGTTCTTGAACTCGTCCCAGTCGACGGCGCCGAAGTCGTAGTGCCCACGTTCGGCGTTCCACTTCAGGTCCGGATCCGGGAAGGTGACGCCGAGCGCCTCGGCCTGCGGGATGGACATGTCGACAAAACGCTGGCGCAGCTCGTCGTTGGTGTGGCGCTTGACCTTCCACGCCATCGACTGCGCGGTGTTCGGCGAATCCGCGTCCGGCGGGCCGAACATCATCAGCGACGGCCACCACCAGCGGTTCACCGCCTCCTGCACCATCGCACGCTGCTTTTCGGTACCACGCATCATGGTCATCAGCAGTTCGAAGCCTTGCCGCTGGTGGAAGGACTCCTCCTTGCAGATGCGGATCATGGCGCGGGCGTACGGGCCGTAAGAGCTGCGGCACAACGGGACCTGGTTGCAGATGGCGGCGCCGTCGACCAGCCAGCCGACCACGCCGACGTCGGCGAAGGTCAGCGTCGGATAGTTGAAGATCGACGAGTACTTCTGCTTGCCGTTGATCAGCTTGTCGGTCAGATCCGCGCGGTCGGCGCCGAGCGTGGCCGCCGCCGAATACAGGTACAGCCCGTGCCCGGCCTCGTCCTGCACCTTCGCGAGCAGGATCGCCTTGCGCCGCAAGGAAGGCGCGCGGGTGATCCAGTTGCCCTCCGGCTGCATGCCGATGATCTCCGAATGCGCGTGCTGCGCGATCTGGCGGATCATCGTCTTGCGGTAACCCTCGGGCACCCAGTCGCGTGGCTCGATGCGCTGGTCGCGCTCGATGGTGTGCTCGAAGTGCCGTTCGAGATCGTGTTCGGAAACTGTGGCTGTCATGACTGCTCCTTCGCCACCAGGGTCAGCACGTCGTACTTCGCGACCGAGTCCCCGTCTGAGTTGGTCACGTCGGCGTCCCAGCGGACCTCGCCGTACTCCTGGTCGATACGCGGGGTGATCTGCTTGGCGGTCAGGGTCACCGTGAGCGCGTCGTCGACCTTGACCGGGGTGAGGAACCGCAGGTTCTCCAGGCCGTAGTTCGCCAGTACCGGGCCGGGTTCCGGCGAGACGAACAGGCCGGCGGCGAAGGAGACCACGAGGTATCCGTGCGCCACGATCCCGCCGAACAGCGGGTTCGCCGCCGCGGCTTCGGGATCGGTGTGGGCGTAGAAGGTGTCGCCGGTGAACTCGGCGAAGTGGTCGACGTCGGACTGCAGGACCGTGCGCGGACCGGCGACGACGGAGTCGCCGATCTTCAGCTCCGCCAAGGACTTCCGGAACGGGTGGACGTCACCCTCGGTCCTCGGCGCACCCGCGACCCAGCGGCCCGTGACCGTGCTGAGCACCTTCGGGCTGCCCTGGACGGCGGTGCGCTGCATATGGTGCAGCACCCCGCGGATGCCACCCATTTCCTCGCCACCGCCCGCGCGGCCGGGGCCGCCGTGGACCAGTTGCGGCATCGGCGAACCGTGACCCGTCGACTCCTTGGCGTCGTCGGCGTCGAGCACCAGCAGGCGGCCGTGGTACGGCGCGACACCGAGGACGACCTCACGCGCGAACTCCGCGTCCGCGGTGACGATCGACCCGACCAGGCTGCCGCCGCCGCGTGCGGCGAGCTCGATGACCTGCTCCGTCGAGGTGTAGGGCAGCAGCGTCGACACCGGGCCGAACGCCTCGACCTCGTGCGGCTCGGAGCGCTCCGGGTCGGCCTTCAGCAGCACCGGCGAGATGAACGCGCCGCGTTCGGCGTCCGCGCCGACGACCTCGACCTGCTCCGGGTCGCCGAAGACGAGCGTGCCGGCGTCCAGCAGCGCCTTCAGCGACCGCCGGACCTCCTCACGCTGCTCCAGGCTGGCCAGCGCACCCATGCGGACACCCTCGGCCGTGGGGTTGCCGACGGCGACCTTGGCCAGCCGCGCGCTGGCGGCCTCGGCGACGGCGTCGAGCAGGCCCGCCGGCACGAAGGCGCGGCGGATGGCGGTGCACTTCTGGCCCGCCTTGACGGTCATCTCCGTCGTGAGCTGCTTGACGAAGAGGTCGAATTCGGTGGTGCCGGGTTCGGCGTCCGGGCCGAGGATCGAGCAGTTCAGCGAGTCGGCTTCGGCGTTGAACCGGACGGAGTTGCGCACGATCGCCGGATGCGTGCGGAGTTTCCGCGCCGTCGACGCGGAGCCGGTGAACGAGACGAGGTCCTGTGCGGTGACGTGGTCGAGCAGGTCGCCGACGCTGCCCGCGACGAACTGCAGCGTGCCCTCGGGCAGGATGCCGGATTCGATGATGATCTCGACCAGCCGCGCGGTCAGGTAAGACGTCTGGCTGGCTGGTTTGATCAGGCTCGGCACGCCGGCGAGGAACGCGGGCGCGAATTTCTCCAGCGGGCCCCAGACCGGAAAGTTGAAGGCGTTGATCTGGACGGCGACGCCACGCAGCGGGACGGCGATGTGCTGGGCGACGAAGGTGCCGCCCTTGGACAGCGGCTCGACGTTGCCGTCGACGTAGACGGTGTCGTTCGGCAGTTCGCGTTTGCCCTTGCTGGAGTAGGCGAACAGCACGCCGATGCCGCCGTCGATGTCGACCATCGAGTCACCCTTGGTCGCCCCCGTCCTCGCCGACAGCGCGTACAGCTCGTCGCGGTGTTCACGCAGGTGGGAGGCCAGGGCCTTGAGCAGCGCGGCACGCTGGTGGAAGGTCAGCTCACGCAGCGCGGGGCCGCCGGTGCGGCGGCCGTACTCCAGCGCGGCGGCGAAGTCGATGCCCTCGGACGAGACCCGGGCGACCTCCTCGCCCGTCGAGGCGTCGTGCAGCGGCACTCCGGCAGAGTCACCGTTTTCCGCCGTGTGCCATCCGCCGGAGACGTAGCTGCGCAGCAATGCCATGGGGCGACCCTTCACTGATGGATTAACAGACCGTCCGTTCAGTAATTCACTGTAGCCGGAGACCGGGCGCTTGCAAACCCCCGGACGGCGGTGGACCCTTGACATTCGACCGAAAAGGCGCCTTTACTGGCGCGACCCTTTTAACAACCGTCCATTCGGTCAGTAATCAGGCGGTGTGATGACGACCAACGCGGCGCACGCGATGTTCGCCGACGACCAGGCGTCGAACGCGCTGGGCATCGAGCTGCTCGAGGCAGCCGAAGGGCATGCCGTCGCCACCATGAAGATCACCGAGACGATGGTGAACGGCCACGACATCGCGCACGGCGGCTACGTTTTCCTGCTCGCCGACACGACGTTCGCCTGCGCCTGCAACTCTGTCCATGCGCCCTCGGCGGGAGAAAGTACCTCGGAACGGCACGGCCCGGTCACCGTCGCCTCCGGCGCGGAGATCTCCTTCGTCGCCGCCGGACGCCTCGGCGACCACCTCATCGCCACCGCCACCGAGCGGACCCGCTACGGCCGCAACGGCATCTACGACGTCACCGTGCACCGGGAGACCCCCGAGGGGCCGGAGGTCGTCGCCGAATTCCGCGGCCGCAGCCGCACCATCGAGAAGGCACGCAGACGATGACTTTCAGCGACGACGCCGAGAACCTGACCATCGACGAACTCAAGGCTTTGCAGCTGACGCGCCTTCGGTGGACACTGCGGCACGCCTACGACAACGTGCCGTTCTACACCAGGAAGTTCGACGAGGCGGGTGTCCATCCGGACGATTGCAAGGCGCTGGAAGACCTGGCGAAGTTCCCCTTCACCACCAAGCAGGACCTGCGCGACAACTATCCGTTCGGCATGTTCGCCGTGCCGGAGGCGGAGGTCAGCCGGATCCACGCGTCCAGCGGCACCACCGGGAAGCCGACCGTCGTCGGCTACACCTCCGGCGACATCGACACCTGGGCGACGGTGATGGCGCGGTCGATCCGCGCGGCGGGCGGGCGGCCGGGCGACAAGGTCCACGTCGCCTACGGGTACGGGTTGTTCACCGGCGGTCTTGGCGCCCACTACGGCGCGGAAAAGCTGGGCTGCACGGTGATTCCGGCCTCCGGCGGTATGACGGCGCGCCAGGTGCGGATCATCACCGACTTCAAACCCGAGATCATCATGGTCACCCCGTCGTACATGCTCACGTTGCTCGACGAGTTCGAGCGACAGGGCATCGACCCGCAGGCGAGTTCGCTCAAGGTGGGCATCTTCGGCGCGGAACCGTGGACCGAGCAGATGCGCACGGAGATCGAGGAGCGCGTCGGCATCGACGCCGTCGACATCTACGGCCTGTCCGAGGTGATGGGTCCGGGTGTCGCGCAGGAATGCGTCGAAACCAAGGACGGGTTGCACATCTGGGAGGACCACTTCTATCCCGAGGTGATCGACCCGTTCACCGAGAAGCCGACCGACGAGACCGGGGAACTGCTGTTCACGTCGCTCACCAAACAGGCGTTGCCGATCATCCGGTACCGCACACGCGACCTGACGCGGCTGCTGCCGGGCACCGCGCGGCCGTCGTACCGGCGGATGGAGAAGGTGACCGGACGCAGCGATGACATGATCATCCTGCGTGGCGTCAACGTCTTCCCCACGCAGATCGAGGAAGTCGTGCTGGTGACCCCCGCGCTCGCGCCGCATTTCCAGCTGATCCGGTCGACGAAGGGCCGGATGGACCAGCTGACGGTCCGCGTCGAGGCCCGGCCGGACGCGACCATCGAGCAGCGTGAACAGGCCGCCGTCCGGCTGATCGCCGGGGTCAAGGACGGTGTCGGTGTGAGCGTCGCCGTCGAGGTGGTCGATCCGGACACACTGGAGCGCTCGCTGGGCAAGATGCGCCGCGTACTCGACGAGCGGGACCACGGGTGATGACCACCCCCGCCCGCCGGGGCCGTCCCGGCTACGACCTCGAGTCACTGCTGCAGGTCGCCGTGAAGCTGTTCAACGAACGCGGCTACGACGGCACCAGCATGGAGGACCTTTCCCGCAAGCTCGGCATCACGAAATCCGCGATCTACCACCATGTGCCGAGCAAGGAGGAACTGCTGCGGCTGTCGGTCGACCGCGCACTGAACGGCCTCTTCGCCGTCGCCGCCGAGACGGAGTCCTTCGAGGGCAAGGCGATCGAGAAGCTGGAACATCTGGTGCGGGGCAGTGTCCTCGTGCTGGTCGACCAGCTGCCGTTCGTGACGCTGCTGCTGCGTGTGCGGGGCAACACCAAGGTCGAGCGGGCGGCGCTGGCGCGACGGCGTGACTTCGACCGGCTGGTGACGGATCTGGTGAAACAAGCCGAAACCGAGGGCGACGTACGGCCCGACATCGATCCGGCGGTCACCGCGCGGCTGCTGTACGGCATGGTGAACTCGCTGATCGAGTGGTACCGGCCGCGCCGGGGTTCGGCGGGCACGGAACTGGCCGACGCGGTCTGCAAGATCGCTTTCGACGGCCTTCGCGCGTAGGGCGTGTCTACTCCCCTGCGGCCTCAGTGGTTGGTTTCGGAAGTCCTTCGTGGGTATCGGCGGATCCAGGTTTCCGCTGGGCGTGCGGCCCGGAAGGTCCTCGTACCGGGTTGTACTCGGACCTTTCGGCCGTACGTCCAGCGGAAAGCTGGGCCGTCGAGACCCCGAAGGACCTCCGAAACCGACCACTAAGGCGGACGTCGTGCCTGCCAGATCAGCGCGTCCCGCAACTGCTGGATGAGCTGTTCGTCGTCGGCCTCTGACGGGTCGACACCGAGCGGGATCCACCGCTCCCCGACCGTCGTGCCATTCTCGAAACTGGTGATCTCTATCCCAGCGTACGAGACGCATTCGTCGCCGATGTCACCCTGGATCCGGACGTCACGGTGCCGCAGCCGCACACTCACCCAGCGGCCGACACGCCGGACCGGTTCGCGCTCAGCACTCGCCATTCGTCCCTACCCATAACACCGGTCCCCCCGTCCCCAACGTCGCGACGAGGGCCTCCGGGGTTACCGGCGGGTTGTTCCGGTTCAGTAACGGCAAGGCCTCACCTGAAACGGTTACGCTCGGCCCATGAGCAGGCGATGCTCAGCCCATCGCCGCGCGGCCGTCACCAGCGCGGCGCGCATCGGCAGTGGGTCGGTGTGGTGCAGGTAGGTCCACATTCCCAGGAGTGCTACCGAGAACGCGGTCAGCGCCTCGGCTGAAGCGGTGGGCCAGGCAAAGGTGGTGGCCGCCCAATGCTCGGCGGTTTCCGGGTCGTGGCCCTGGTCTATCAGGCGGACCACCAGCTGAGCCGCGTCGATCCAGCCCGCACCGGTTCGTGACCAGGCCCAGTCGATCACCCACGCACGACCACCGCCGACCAGGATGTTGAGCTGGTGCAGGTCGGAATGGATCAGGCTGTTCCCCGCCGCCGACTCGATCCCCTCGGCCTCCAGTTCCACGAGAAGGTCGAGCCGGTCTCGGCTCCACTGATCCAGTCCGGCCGGCGGCTGATGGCGCAACCGCCGCCAGCCCGCCAGCCACGCCATTTTCTCGGACAGCGCCGGGACAGCCGGCGCGGCGAAGTCGGCCAATTCGCGAGCCAAGGTGGAAACGGCTTCGACCACGAGCGGCAAGTCCTCCGATCCGGGCGAAAGATCAGCGTGACGCCCGGTGATGTGGTGGAAGCCGAGCATGAGCCAGCCGCGAACTTCGACTCTCCACAGCAGGCGTGGCGTCACCACCGGAGGCAAATACGGGGCGATGTCCGCTTCGTGGCGGTGCATCGCTCCTCGTTGCCTTCGGCGTCGACGATGCCTTTGCAAAACACCGCTCCACGCTGCGTGAACAGGGTCGCGGCGAAGTCGGAGTTACGTCCGGCCGCCGGTACCTCGACGCGGCTCACCGGGCCGGTCTCGGCTTCGATCGCGGCGCGCACGGTGCGAGGGAGGTCGTTCCAGGTAGGGCGCATCTGTCCTCAGCCAGCGGGCGGCGGGTCGTCCGAACACCCGTTCTTGCATTGCGAGCAGTTCACGGCACCAGAGTGGCGTAAGCAGCCTCCCCCGACGCTTTTGGATCCCCATCCGAGGTGGGCACGTGATGCAGGAACCGGCCCGCGATCCGAGCACAGAAGTCGGCGTAGTCGCGCGTGTGAAGGACAAAGGTGTGCCAGCCGATGCCCACCGGATCGCTGGGGGCGAGGCGGGTACCGGTATTGCGGGCACACGCGGCCAGGAATGCCAGCGCCTGATCGCGGCACACCACGGCGTTCTTTGAAGTCACCTGAAACGGTTACGCTCGGCCCATGAGCACCGATCCGGAGATCCGGCGCCGTCGCCTCGAACCGGCGGCCAGGCGTGCCGAGATCCTGGCCGCGGCGCGGCGGCTGTTCGGCGAGGGCACGTATGCCTCGGTGTCGACCTCGGACATCGCCAAGGACGCGGGTGTGGCCAGGCCGCTGATCAATCACTACTTCGGCGGGAAACGCGAGCTGTATCTGGAAGTCGTCCGGCAGATGATGATCGTGCCGGCGCCGGTGATCGAGAATCTGCCGGACGCGGGCGCCGAGGAGCGGCTCGCGATCAGCGTCCGGCATTGGATCGAGGTCGTCGAGCGCAACGAGCAGGCGTGGCTGACCGCGATCGGGCACGAGGCGGTGGGCCATGACCCGGATATCGAGCGGATCATGCTGGAGGCCGATGAGATCGCCGCCGACCGCGTGCTCGCGGCCGCGTTGATGAGCGACGTCACCGAGGGTCGCGAAGAACTCCGCGCGATGATCCGGTCGTACGGCGGGATGCTGCGCGCCGCGTCACGCGAATGGCTGATCCGCGGCACGCTCGGCCGGGAAGAGCTGCGGATCTTCCTCACCGGTTCGATCCTGCATTTGCTGCGGGTCACCTACCCGGCCGTGCTCGCAACGCGTTCCGGCGGGCGTAGGCCGCCGGCGTCATCCCCTTCCAGCGTTTGAAGGCGTAGATGAAACTCGACGCCTCGGCGTAGCCCAGCCGCAGCGCGACGTCCTCGACGCTGAGCGCGCCGGTGTCGAGCATTTCCTCCGCCAGCGCCTGGCGGACCTCGTCGAGCAGCGCGCGATACCCGGTCCCCGCCTCGGAAAGACGCCGTCGCAGTGTCCGGGGGCTGAGCGCGAGCCGTCGCGCGACCTCGTCCATCCCGGCGTCGACGCCGCCGAGCCGCACCAGCCGTTCCCGGACCTGCTGGGCGATCCCGGACCGCTCGCGTTTACGGGAAACCAGCAGATCGCAGTGCGCCGCGCAGACCGCGACCGTTTGATCGTTGGCCTGCGGCAGTGGTTTGTCCAGGAAAAGCGGGTCGAGGGTGGCGGTATGTGACGCGGCGGAGAACGACGGGCCCAGCCCGAACGTCCGGCCGTATTCTTCCACAGTGGACGGACGATCGTGCCGGAACGCCAAGGAGCTCAAGGAGATGTCCGGCAGGATGTCGCGCATCACGGTGTGGATGGCGCCGAGGTCGCGTAGCACCAGGAACCGCGCGACGTCGGCAGGGACCCGGCCGTCGTCCATGGTCAGCGCGATCCGCCCGGCCTCGAAGGTCACGTGCGGGATGCAGAAGGTGAAACTCAAGTCCAGATAACGCAGCGCGAACCGCATCGCGTCGCCGAGGGTCGGGCTGCTGATACACGCGAAGCCGAAGATGCCGAACGCGCTGACGCGGTACCGCCTGCTCAGCCGCAAAGCGACGGCGTCTTCCCCGCCGACCCCGCGGATGACGGCTCGGACGACGGCGAGTTCCTGACGGGCGTCGACCTGGCCGTCCACGGGGGCGTTCTCATACGACTCCAGCCCCTCGACACCGTGCTCGGCGGCGAAGCGGGCCATGAGCACGATGCTCGCCGTGCCGCGGGGGTAGTCCCAGTCGCGGATCACCGGCGGCGGTAGTTCCATGGCCGGGATTATGGATCCCGGCAGTGCTTCCCGCATTGAGGACCGTAGTTGTCCTCGATCTCGATTAGGGTGACCGCATGTCCGACACCTTGAGCACGCGCGCGCTGAACCGCGCCATGCTGGACCGGCAGCTGCTGCTCCGGCCTTCGAAGATGACCGCGCTCCAGGCGGTCGAGCACCTCGCCGGACTGCAGGCGCAGGCACCGAACCCGCCGTATTTCGCGCTGTGGACGCGGTTGCACGACTTCCGCCAGGAGGACCTGGCGAACCTGCTGCTGGACAAGAGTGTCGTGCGGATCGCGCTCATGCGCAGCACGGTGCACCTGGTGACGTCGTCGGACGCGCTGGCGTGGCGGCCGGTCATGCAGCCCGTCTACGACCGCTCGATGTACAACACCCAGTTCACCCCGGAGATCAAGGACTTCGACCACCAGGAGATCGGCCGCTTCACCCGCAAGCTGCTCGGCGAGCGGCCCCTGTCGTCGGGCGAACTCGGCGCGGAACTCATGAAACACTGGGAAGGCGCGGGACGGTCGGCGCTGGTGCATGTCGCGCGGGCGATGGTGCCGCTGGTGCAGATCCCGCCGCGCGGCGTCTGGGGCAAGTCGGGCCAGCCGACGTTTCAAACCATCGAGGATTGGCTCGGCGCCGAACCGGACGCGACGCCGTCTCCCGATCGGATGTTCCGGCGCTACCTGGCCGCGTTCGGGCCCGCCACCGTGCAGGACGTGCAGGCCTGGGCCGGGATCACGAAACTCGGCGAGGTCGCCGAGCGGCTGCGTCCGGAACTGCGGACCTTCCGTGACGAGAACGGACGTGAACTGTTCGACCTCGAAGACGCGCCCCGGCCGGACCCCGACACCCCCGCCCCGGCGCGGCTGCTGGGCCCGTTCGATCAAACGGTCCTGTCCTACGCCGACCGCACCCGGGTGATCAGCGACGAGTACCGCAAGGTCGTCATCACGCAGAACGGCCTGGTCAAGGGCACCATCCTGATCGACGGGTCGGTGAAGGGCTTCTGGGACATCAAGGTGATGAAGAAGGCCGCGACGCTGTCGATCACGCCGTTCGAGCGTGTCCCGAAACGCGATTTGGACGCCCTCGAAAGCTCCGCCCACCGTCTTTTGGCCTGGGCCCACCCGAAAGCCGAGACCCACTCGGTGCAAGTAGTCCTCTAGTTGCGGTAGTGGCGTGGCCGGAAATCTCGATTGAGTGGCCGGTGGGGTACTTCCGGGCGGGGCGACCCCTCGGTAACTTCGGTCGTCATGGGCACTGGGTCAGCGAACACGGGATCAGCGAAGACGTCGGTCGTGATCGTCGGCGCCGGGTTCGGCGGGGTCGGGACGGCGATTGAGCTCAAACGCGCCGGCTTCGACGACTTCACCATCCTGGAAAGTGCCGCCGAACCGGGCGGCGTCTGGCGGGAGAACACCTATCCCGGCGCCGGGTGCGACATCCCGTCGCCGCTGTATTCGTTCTCCTACGAGCCCAATCCCGACTGGCCGAAGCGGTTTTCACCGCAGCCCGACATCCACGAGTACCTCAAGCGCGTCGTGCGCCGGTACGGGCTGGAGCCCCACATCCGCTTCGACACGCGGGTGACCAGCGCGGCCTTCGACGAGGAACGCGGGCTCTGGCGGGTGGAGACCGCAGGCGGCGAGACGTACGAAGCAAACGTCTTCGTCCCGGCCGTCGGACAGCTCTCCCGGCCCGTGCTGCCGGACATCCCCGGCCAGGAAACCTTCGAGGGCCCCAGTTTCCACTCCGCGCGGTGGGAGCACGACGTCGACCTGCGTGGCAAGAAGGTCGCCGTGATCGGCACCGGGGCGAGCGCGATCCAGTTCGTACCCGAGGTCCAGCGCCAGGCCGCCGAACTGACGGTGTTCCAGCGGACCGCGCCCTACATCATGGCGAAGAAGGACACCCGCTACCGGCGCTGGCAGCAGCGGCTGTTCCGGCGCCTCCCGGCAACGCAACTGCTCGGAAGGCTCCGGATCTTCCTCCTCGCCGAGTACGCGACGTACGCGATGACGAAACATCCCTTGCTGGCCAAGGTTTTCGAACTGCGGACGGCCCAGTTGCGCCGCCGGTACATCAAAGATCGGGCGCTGCGCGAGAAACTCACCCCTGACTACCCGCTGGGCTGCAAACGGATCCTGTTCACCAACGAGTACTTGCCCGCACTCGCCCAGCACAACGTCGCGGTGGAGACCCGCCGCATCAGCGAGATCACGCCGTCGGGCGTACGCACCGAGGACGGCGTCGACCACGAGGCCGACGTCCTGATCTATGGCACCGGATTCGCGGCGACGGACTTCCTCGGCGAACTCAAGGTCCAAGGCCTCGGCGGCCGGTCGCTGTCCGACGCGTGGTCCGGCGGCGCGCGGGCGTTCCTCGGCATGACCGTGCCGGGATTCCCGAACCTGTTCTGCGTCTACGGGCCCAACACCAACCTCGGCGCCGGCTCCATCATCTACATGATCGAACGCCAGGCCCGCTACATCCGGCAGGCCGTCGAACACCTCAGCCGTCCCGAAGTGTCCTATATGGACATCATTCCCGAGGTGGAAGAGCGCTACGACAAGGAGATCCAGCGTCGGCTCGGGCACAGCGTCTGGACTACGTGTGCGAGCTGGTACCGGCAGGACGACGGCCGCGTGTCCACCAACTGGCCGGGTCTGGTGACCGAATACGACCGCCGCACGAAGGCACTCGACCTCGGCGACTATCGGACGGCGGGACCGTTCACGCCACGCTGAGCGAGGCCACGAAAGCGCGGATCAGGTGGGTTTCCCCGGCCGCACGCCACACCGGGACGACGACCATCGGCGGCAGGTCGGTGACCGGGACCAGCGTCAGCCCGGGGAACGGGTACCGGTCCAGCACCGACGCGACGGTGAGGTGCACCCCGTAACCCCGCGCCACCAGCGCGAGGACGTCCTCCGCGCCGATCGAGCGGCGGCCGACGAGGTCGGTCAGATCGTCCTCGGTGAGGCGGACGCGGCGTCCGGACGGCGTCACCGACGGGGTCCACAGGTCGCGGGCGAGCGGGTTCAGCGCCTTTCCCGGATCGATCACCTCGAAGTCCGCGAGGTCTTCGACGCTGATCGACGTCCGCCGCGCCAGCGGATGGCCCGCCGGGACGACGACGGCCCGCTGGACCTCGCGGATCACCGGTCCCACGCTGAGCCCCGGCAGCGCCAGCGCCTGCCCGTCACGGCCGGGAGACCAGTGCAGCACCAGGTCGAGGTCGTCCTCGGCGAGCAGTTCGCGGCCGGTCGAGCCGGTGCCGATCCGCGTCGGGGTCAAGCTGACCCGGCAGCCGGGATTACGCCGTTCGAATTCCGACGCCAGGTTCGCCGCGAAGTCGCCGCCGATACTGGCGACGTAGCCGATTCGCAGCCTGCCGCCGGTCCGGCGGGCCGCCACACGGCATTCCGCGATCGCCGCGCCGATCCCCGCGACGCCGCCGCGGACGCCTTCCCGCAACGTCTCCCCCAGCGCGGTGAGGGTGAATCCGCCCCGCTCCAGCAGCAGGCCGCCGATCCGGTCCTCCAGCAGATCCACCTCGTCGGCGATCAGTTCCGCCTTGCTCAGCACCCGGTTCGCCGCTTCGGCGAACCCGCCTTCCGCGACGACGATCAGCAGGACCGCGACGGCGCGGACGAGCGCGAGTTCGATGACCGTGTCACGTACCGGCGCGCACTCCCGGTCCGACGGCAGGTCGAGTTCGGGATCGGAACCCAGGATCAGCGAATACAGCCGCCGCAGCCGCGGCCCCGGATCGGTGCCGAGTGAATCGGCCAGTTCCCGGCGCGTCTTTTCGTAATGCTCCAGCGCGTCCGCCTGCCTGCCACTGCGGTAAAGCGCGAGAATCAGTTGCGCGGCGAGGCGTTCGTCGAACGGGTTCTGCTCGGCGAGCGGAGGCAGCACACTCAGCAGGCCGGCGTGCCTGCCCAGCCGCAGTTCGATGTCGTTGCTGTCGAGGCGCGCCGCGTGGCGTTCGGATTCGGCGACTTCGCGAATAGCGGCCAGCCATGGCGAATCGAGACCGGAAAACGCCTCCCCGCGCCAAAGTCCGAGCCCTCCGGCAGCGTCGCACGCATTCTCGACAGATAACTGCGCAAGGTTCCCGCCGCGCGGTACGGCGGCCGGTCACCCCAGACCCGGTACGCCAATTGGCCGAGCGAAACCGGCCTGTTGGCCTCGGCCAGCAGAACGGCCAGCACAGAGCGCTGTCTCGCATGACCCAATTCCAGTGGAACACCACCGGAATTCGCCTCGAGCACCCCGAGAACTCCGAATTCCACGGTCATCCGCGAATACCCCCACCAGCGGATTCAACGAATTCACATCGTTTCTCCACCTCGTGGGAAGCAGTGTAGGTCACGTGACAACGCGCCCCTGCCGACAGCGCGGTCACTCCGGGGGAAATGGAAGGGGCGGGTGCTCCTCGTCCGCGCGACGCCGGCACCCGCCCCGGTCTAGGACGGGAGGCCTGCCAAGCCCGCGCTCACCGTGTTCGACCACGAGTAGTTCTGCGAGGCGTCCCAGTTGATCGACCAGGTCATCGCGCCCCGGATCGTCGGATAGGTCGCCGCCGGTTTGAACGAGCCGCAGCCCGTGCCCTTCGCCAGGCAGTTCAGCGCGTTCACGGTGTTGCCGGGTGCCTGGTAGCCGCCACCCGCCGCGGAGCCGGAGGCCGGCAGGCCGAGCCCGACCTGATCGGGCCGCAAACCGCTCTGCAGCTGGATGCAGGCCAGCCCGGTGAGGAAGTCGACCGTGCCCTGCGAGTACACCTTCTGATCGCAGCCGAGCATCGCGCCGCTGTTGTAGTACTGCATGTTGACGATCGTCAGGATGTCCTTGACGTTCAGCGCCAGCTTAAAGTACTCCGTGCCGGTGCTCTGCATGTCGATCGTCTGCGGCGCCATGGTGATGACGGTGCCGCCACCGGCGTGGATGGCCCGCAGCGCCTGCGCCATGTACGTCGAGTTGACGCCGTTCTCCAGGTCGATGTCGACGCCGTCGAAGCCGTAGGACGAGATGAGCGTCTTCATGCTGTTGGAGAAGTTGGTCGCCGCGGCCGAGGAGTCGACGCGGATCGTGCCCTTCTCGCCGCCGACCGACAGGATGACCTTCTGGCCGCGTGCCTGCGCAGTCTTGATGTCGGCCTTGAACTGCGCGTCGGTGTAGCCACCGAGCTGGCTCGACAAACCAGGATCGAGGGTGAAGGTGACCGCGCCCGGCGTGGTCGTCGCGTCCGCGAAGGACACCGCGATGACGTTGTACTTCGTCGGGACGTCGGCGAGCTTGAGTGCCTTCGCGCCGTTGTAGAAGTTCTGCCAGTACCCGGTGATCACGTGCTTGGGCAGGTTGCCGGCCGGCGGGTTGGTCGTCGTGGTCGTCGGCGGGAGGCTGGTCGTCGGGTTGCTCGTCGTCGTGGTGGTCGGCGTGGTCGGTGTCGTCGGTGTCGTGGTCGGCGAGCCGCCGGGGCCGTCGAGGTTGACGTCGTCCGCGAAGTAGGCGGGCTGGCCGTACCAACCATGCAGGTAGATGTCGACGCTGGTGGTGGACGCGCCGGTGGTGAAGCTCAGCGAGAGCTGGCTCCAGCTGCCGGTGCCCGGGGTCCAGGTGTTCTTGTCACCCGTCCCGGTGCCCGTGACGCCGAGGTAGGTGTAGCTGCCCTGCACCCAGGCCGAAAGCGTGTACGCGGTGTTGGCCTTCACCGGCACGCTCTGCGAGCAGCGGGCGTTGTCCTGCCCGGCCGGGGTCGCGCTGAGCGCGCGGGTGCCCGAGTGGACCGGCGTGGTGACCACCGAGGACGTACCGGAGCAGGTCCAGCCGCTCGTGGTCCCGAGTTCGAAGCCCGGGTTGGTCAGGATGTTGGCGGCCGAGGCGCTGCCCGAGACCGCGAAAGTCACCCCCAGGCAGACGGCCAGTGACGACAGCAGGGCGAGGAACGCGTGTTTCGGCTTGACTTTCACAGGTGGCCTCCACGAACGGGTGATGTCGGCCACATCAAAGTGGACTAGACCAATACAACTGTCAAGGGTTCGGTTAGGGGAGGCCATACGAAAGTCGGCTCGGTGCGAGCGGCAGAATGCAGGGTCCGAGAGCACCCGAGGGCGGATTTCAGGAGCGTGGGAGTGAGCGTGCAGGGCCTGCAGACAGTCGAGCAGAAGATCGCCGAAGAACTCGGTGTGCGCGAGGGGCAGGTCAAGGCGGCCGTCGACCTGCTGGACGGCGGATCCACCGTGCCGTTCATCGCCCGGTACCGCAAAGAGGTCACCGGGATGCTGGACGACGCCCAGCTGCGCACCCTTGAGGAACGCCTCCGCTACCTGCGGGAACTCAACGAGCGCCGGGTCGCGGTGCTGGAGTCGATCCGTGGTCAGGGCAAGCTGGACGAGGCGCTCGAAGCGTCGATCATGGCGGCGGACACCAAGTCCCGCCTCGAAGACATCTACCTGCCGTACAAGCCCAAGCGGCGGACGAAGGCGATGATCGCCCGCGAGGCCGGTCTCGAACCGCTCGCCGACGGGCTCATGAACGACCCGGACACCGACCCGCACGCCGCCGCCGCGGTGTTCGTCGACGCCGACAAGGGTGTCGCGGACGCGCAGGCCGCACTCGACGGCGCCCGCGCGATCCTCGTCGAACGCTTCGCCGAGGACGCCGACCTGATCGGCGAACTCCGCGAGAAGATGTGGTCGCAGGGCCGTCTGGCCGCCAAGGTCCGGGACGGCAAGGCCGAGGAGGGTGCGAAGTTTTCGGACTACTTCGACTTCTCCGAGCCGTACACGAAGCTCCCCTCGCACCGGATCCTCGCGATGCTTCGCGGCGAGAAGGAAGAGATCCTCGACCTCACGATGGAGTCCGAGGAGCCCTCAGAGGAACCGCGCACCGGGCCGACCGAGTACGAGACCCGTATCGCGCACAAGTTCGGCGTCAAGAACGAGGGCCGTCCGGCCGACAAGTGGCTCGGCGACACCGTCCGCTGGGCATGGCGCACGAAAATCCTGCTACACCTGGGCATCGACCTGCGGATGCGGCTGCGCCAGTCGGCCGAGGACGACGCCGTCCGCGTCTTCGCCTCGAACCTGCGCGACCTGCTGCTCGCCGCCCCCGCGGGCACCCGCGCCACGATGGGCCTCGACCCGGGTTTCCGCACCGGGGTCAAGGTCGCCGTCGTGGACGCGACCGGCAAGGTCGTCGGCACCCACGTGATCTACCCGCACCAGCCTGCCAACAAATGGGACGCCTCGATCGCAGAACTGGCCGCGCTGTGCGCCCGCCACAAGGTGGATTTGATCGCGATCGGCAACGGCACCGCGTCACGCGAGACCGACAAACTCGCCGGTGAGCTGATCAAGAAGCATCCGGAACTGAAGCTGACCAAGGCCGTCGTCTCCGAGGCCGGCGCGTCGGTGTACTCGGCGTCGGCGTTCGCGTCGCAGGAACTGCCGGGTATGGACGTGTCACTGCGTGGCGCGGTCTCCATCGCGCGGCGGCTGCAGGACCCGCTGGCGGAACTGGTGAAGATCGACCCGAAGTCGATCGGCGTCGGGCAGTACCAGCACGACCTGTCCGAGATCTCGCTGTCGCGTTCGCTCGACGCGGTGGTCGAAGACTGTGTGAACGCCGTCGGCGTGGACGTCAACACCGCGTCGGCGCCACTGCTCACCCGCGTCTCCGGCATCACGACCGGGCTGGCGGAGAACATCGTGGCGCACCGCGACGAGAACGGTCCGTTCAAGACGCGGAGCGGGCTGAAGGAGGTCGCGCGGCTCGGCCCCAAGGCCTTCGAGCAGTGCGCGGGCTTCCTCCGGATCCCGGACGGCGACGACCCGCTCGACTCGTCCTCGGTGCACCCGGAGGCCTATCCGGTGGTGCGGCGGATCCTGTCCTCGACCGGGACCGACATCCGCGCGCTGATCGGCAACTCGCGGACACTGCAGGCGCTGAAGCCGTCGGAATTCGTCGACGACACCTTCGGGCTGCCGACGGTCACCGACATCCTCGCCGAACTCGACAAGCCGGGCCGCGACCCGCGTCCGGCGTTCAAGACCGCGACCTTCGCCGAGGGTGTCGAGAAGATCGGCGACCTCAAGCCGGGCATGCGGCTGGAAGGTGTCGTGACGAACGTGGCCGCGTTCGGCGCGTTCATCGATGTCGGCGTGCACCAGGACGGGCTCGCGCACGTCTCGGCGCTGTCGAAGAACTTCGTCAAGGACCCGCGTGAGGTCGTGAAGCCGGGCGACATCGTCAAGGTGAAGGTCCTCGAAGTCGACGTGCCGCGCAAGCGGATCTCGCTGACGCTGCGCCTGGACGACGAACCCGGCGCGGGTGGCCAGCAGGACCGGCGCGGTGGCGGCGGCGGTCGTGACCGCGGTCAGGGCGGCGGTCAAGGTGGCGGCCAGGGCGGCGGGCAGCGCCAGGGCGGTGGCGGACAGCGTCAGGGCGGTGGCGGCCGGGGCGGGAACTCCGGCGGCGGGAGCGGCTCGCTGGCGGACGCGCTTCGCAAGGCGGGTTACGGCAAGTAGTGGGCCAGTTGTAGGGCTCGTGAGTGATTTGGGTTGTTAGAACGACCCAAATCACTCACGAGCCTCAGCTCACGGGTTCATCGCGTAGGCGCCGGAAAGATCCCGCACCAGCGACCACACGTGGTCGAAGCGGGCCGCGTCGACGACGGGCTTCCGGATCGAGGCCAGCGCGAGTGCCTGCTGCGCCTCGGTCGAGGACGACTTCCCGTGCAGGTCGATCGCGGCGACGCTGAAGTCCTGCACGAGGACGCCGAAGATCTGGTCGACGACCTCAATCTCGATGCCGGTGATCTCGGCCTGCTCCAGCACCAGCTGCCCGTAGACGACCAGTGTGAACAGTTCGGTCAGCGCGAGCCCGAAGTCGAGGTCCTGCTGCTGCGCCTCGTCCGGGGCGGCGTCGGTGAACAGCTTCACCAGCGCTTCGGCCTGCTCAGTGAACCGGGCGACGTTCGGGATCGCGGACGCCTTGGCGTAGGCCTCGCGCCAGTCGTGGAACCGCACCTTCGACAGCCCGCGAGCCGGGCCCTGGCGGAACAGGAACTCGTCGTCGGCGGCGTCGGAGCGCGTCGGCACCGGCTCGTAGGCCTTCGGCGCGAAGAGGTACGCGGGGACGAACTTCGCGATCAGCGCGAGGTTCACCGCCACCGTACCTTCGAGCTTCGGCAGGCCGTCGATGTCGTTCTTCGACATCGCGAGGTAGGTGTCGGCCTCGAAACCCTTGGCCGCCACCACATCCGCGACCAGGCCGATGACCTTCTGTGCCTCTGTGGTCACCTTCATCTTGGTGATCGGGTTGAACAGCAGGTACCGGCGGTCTTCCGGACCGGCCGAGCGGAAGTAGTCCACGGCGCGGTCGGAGAACAACTTCATCGCGACGAGCCGCGTGTACGCCTCGACGAATTCACGGCGCACATGCGGGAAATCAGTGACCTTCTTGCCGTAGAGCACCCGGTTGTGCGCGTGCGTGATCGCCTCGTACAGCGAATGCGTCGACATCCCGATGCCGCCGAAGCACAGGTTGAACTTGCCGATGTTGACCGTGTTCAGCGCGGCGGAGAACGCCTCGGCACCCACGTGCAGAATGTCCTCTTCGGACACCGGATAGTCGTCGAGGCGGAATTCGGCGACGTACATCTGTGACGGCACAACGTTCTTCACGACGTGGTAGTTCGGATGCTCCGAGTCCGCGTAGAAGAACACGTACTGATCCGGGCCCTCGACGCCGTCGATACGGCCGAACACCGAAACCGTCCGGGCGACGTTTCCGTTGCCGATGTAGTACTTCGACCCGTTCGCGCGGTAACCGCCTTCGCCGTCCGGGGTCAGCACGAGGTCGGACGAGTAGATGTCGGCGCCGTGCTCCTTTTCGGACAGTCCGAACGCGGCGACGCCGCCGTTCGCGAGCGAGTCCGCCGCGCGTTCGCGGGCGGCCTCGTTCGCGCTCTGCCACACCGGGCCAAGGCCGAGGATGGTGACCTGCCACGGGTACCAGTAGTTCAAGCCGTAGAAACCGAGGATTTCCGACAGTGCCGCGACGCGCGCGGTGTCCCAGCGCTTGTCGGGGTTCCCGTCGGCGTCGGCGGCGGGAGTGAGGAACGTCGAGAACAGGCCTTCCTTGCCCGCGAACTCGATGAAGTCCGCGTAGAAGGTCCGCTCGTGATAGTCCTCGACGAGCTTGCGTTTGCCACGCTGTTCGAACCATTCGATGGTGGCACGCAGCAGGCGACGCGTCTCCGGGTCGAACTGCCGTGGGTCGTACCCACCCGGGTTCAGCAACAACGCGGTCGCCTTTTCGCTCATCGTCACTCCTGGTCGCCGAAGTTACTACCCGGTAACCGTAGCGCGCCGCCTCGCCGTCCGGCCACCGAACTCGACCGATGTCACCTCCCCGTGCTCGTTCCGCAGGAAGCGAGCGGTGGGCGCGCGGGTGTCGGCGGCCGGGGCGATCGCGTCGTCGGCCACGAAGACGGCCTCGAACGGCGGTGGCGACGGGAAGTCTTCGACGTCGGCGACCAGCTGGGCCCAGAGAGCACCGTCGCGGTCGGTGACCTCGAAGGCGAGCTGCCCTGTCTCGTACCGTCCGCTGTATTCGCCGAGGGACGGCGTCGGCCGCGGCGGCAGGCTCGCGACCGGGGGAACGCCGACCAGCTGTTCCAGGCACCAGTCGACGACCTTCCGGCCCAGCTCCGCGCCTGCCGCGCTGTTGGTCAGCACGGTGACCGCGAAGTTCTCCTCAGGCAGGGTGACGAACTCCGAAAGCTGCAGGTTGCTGACGTTGCCACCGTGCCGGACGAGCCTGGCGGGGCCGTGGGTGGTGTGCAGCCAGCTCAGGCCGACCTCCTCGAAACGCAACGCGGCCTTGCGCTGCGGCGACCGCATGAGGTCACGAGCCGCGGCACTGAGCGGCGGCTCGCCCGCAGACTCCCCCGTCAGGAAGAACCGCGCCCATTTCAGCTGGTCGGCCGCGGTGGACCACAGGCCGCCGCTCGCGCTGTCCGCGCGGGTCAGGCCGACGGTGTGGGCGACGGCCTGATCCACATGACCGACGGCGTGACGGCGGGTGAGCACGTCCCACGGCAGGTAATACGACTCGGTCATGCTGAGTGGTTCGAGCAGCCGGGCGCGGACGACGTCTTCGAAAGGCTCGCCCGACACGACTTCGACGACCCGGCCCACCAGCTGGAAACCGGCGTTGCAGTAGGAGAAGACCTCGCCGGGCGGGAAGATTTGCGGCAGGTCGCCGAACTGCTCGACAGCCCGCGCCAGCGCGTCGTCGCCCCAGCCTGTGTCGAGGTCGACGTCGCCGAGGAACCCGGCCGAATGCGTGAGCAGATGACGCAACGTCACCGTCTTCCGTGCCACGGGATCGGCGAGCTTGAGTCCGGGCAGGTACTCGACGACCGGCTTGTCCAGGTCCAGCACGCCGTCTTCGACCAGCGCCAGCACGGCGGCCGCGGCGAACGTCTTGCTGGTGGAGCCGATCATGAACAACGTCCCGGCGTCGACGGCGAGTCCGGTGTCCACACTGGACACCCCGGTGGTGAGCACCGACTCCCGCCCGTCGTGCAGGACACCCACCACGGCGCCGGGCACCCCCGCCTCACGCGCCCACTCGTCGAGCACGCCTTGCAAATCCTGAACGTCCGGCACTTGTGTCCCCTTTCGTACTGGTCCGGCCAGCGTTCCACCATGACGAGCCGGGGAACCGGTGGAGATGGACGAACATCGGCGGCCGGTTTCGTCGGTTCCGGCAAGCCGTGCGCGGGGTGCGGGCGATATCACGTAGCCCGCGAGATCATGGAGGACGTATACTGATCGTGCGGTCCGCTCAGTTCTGCCTCGGGCCGCGTTTCGTTGTCGAATGACCACGCGCCGCGGCCCTCGAGGTCTGCGCCGGGCAGGACAACCGTTCCTATTCTTACGGAGATACCAGGGCGCACACGCGCCCATACGCTTATGAGTACACCTACTTTCACCGAACTCGGCCTGCCCAAGACCCTCGTGGACTCGCTCGCCGAACAGGGCGTCACCAGCCCGTTCCCGATCCAGGCCGCCACGCTGCCGCATTCGCTGGCCGGCCGGGACGTCCTCGGCCGCGGCCGCACCGGCTCCGGCAAGACCTACGGTTTCGTGCTGCCCGTGCTGGCCCGGCTCGCCGCCGGCCCGACGCGCCGCCGTCCCGGCCGTCCGCGTGCGCTGGTACTGGCGCCGACCCGTGAACTCGCCACCCAGATCGAGGCGTCGTTCCTGCCGCTGGCCAAACCGCTCGGGCTCAAGGTCACCACCATTTTCGGCGGCGTCAGCCCCAACCCGCAGATCACCCGGCTGCGTGACGGCGTCGACATCGTCGTCGCCTGCCCCGGCCGGCTCGCCGACCACATGCGTTCGGGTGAGGTGAAGCTCGACAACATCGAAATCACCGTGCTGGACGAGGCCGACCATATGGCCGACCTCGGCTTCCTGCCGGACGTCCGGCGCATCATGGGCGAGACACCGGAGCGCGGCCAGCGACTGCTGTTCTCCGCGACCCTCGACGCGGGTGTCGACGTGCTGGTCAAGCGCTTCATGCACGACCCGGTCACGCACAGCGTCGACTCGGCCCAATCGCCGGTGTCGACCATGGAGCACCACGTGCTGCATCTGGAGGAGACCCACCGCCTGCCGGTGCTGATCGATCTGACCGCGGCGCCGGGCCGCACCCTGGTGTTCACCCGGACGAAGCACCGCGCCAAGCAGCTCACCCGCAAGCTGATGGCCTCCGGGGTCCCGGCGGTCGAACTGCACGGCAACCTCGGCCAGACCGCGCGGACCCGCAACCTGGAGGCGTTCTCCTCCGGCGCGGCGAAGACGCTGGTCGCGACCGACATCGCCGCCCGCGGCATCCACGTCGACGACGTCACGCTCGTCATCCACGCCGACCCGCCGGTCGAGCACAAGGCGTACCTGCACCGGTCCGGCCGGACCGCGCGCGCCGGGGCGTCCGGCACCGTCGTCACGCTGATGACCGACGCCCAGGTCTCCGACGTCCGCGACCTGACCCGCAAGGCCGGGATCAAGCCGACCACCACGCAGCTCGGCCCCGGCCACCCGCTGCTGGCGAAGCTGGCCCCGGGCGAGCGCTCGTTCACCGCGTCACCGCGGCGGCCGATCGTGGACACCCGGCCGAAGAAGGTCTCCGCCAGCGGCGAGGCCATCCTCGGCAAGGGTGAAGAGGACGACCGTCCGGCGAACCGGGGCCGTGGCACCCGAGCCGGTCGCGGCCGTGGCCCCTCCGTCGGTGGCCGCGGTGCTTCCGGCGGCGGCCGAGGCTCCCCCGGTGGCAGCCGTGGCTCTTCCGGTGCCGGTGCTTCCGCTGGCGGCCGTGGCTCTTCCGGCGGCCGCAGTGCTGCCGCTGGCGGCCGCGGCTCTTCCGGTGCCGGTGCTTCCGGCGGCCGCAGTGCTTTCGGCGGCAGTGCTTCCGGTGGCAGTCGCGGTGCTGCCGGTAGCGGCGCGCGTCGCGGCTCTGGTGGTACTGGTGGCTTGTCAGAGGGCCGTTCGCGTCAGCCCCGGGCCGAAGGTGACCGCCGTGGCGGCGCACCCGCCGGTCAGGGCCGTCGTTCGGCCGATGCCGCCGGTGGACCTCGCGGTGGCGCCGAGTCGCAGCCGCGTCGCAGCTCCGGTGCCGGTGCTGGTGCCGCGAAGTCGCAGTCCTCGCGGAACCAGTCCGGTGGGGCTCCGGCCCGCCGCGGCGGTGCCGCCGCCTTCTCGTCGGGAACCCGCGCGGGATCCCGCCGCTCCCGCTGATCCGTCTTCAAGCACGCGAGTTACGTCCCCAGGCACGCGAGTTACGTCTTCAAGCACGTGAGTTACGTCTTCAAGCACGCGAGTTCCGTCTTCAAGCACGCGAGTTCCGTCTTCAAGCACGCAAGATCCGGCGGACCACACGACACGCCGAGCTCACCTCGGCGTGTAGTCCGGCGGAACTCACGTGCCTGGGGACGTAACTCGCGTGCCTAAAGGCAGGACTCACGTGCCTGGGGACGTAACTCGCGTGCCTAAAGGCAGGACTCACGTGCCTGGGGACGTAACTCGCGTGCCTAAAGGCAGGACTCACGTGCCT
>NZ_JBFBBY010000012.1:94868-101716 GCF_040682875.1 Amycolatopsis sp. NPDC051071
ACGTGCCTGAAGACGTAACTCGCGTGCCTGAAGGGGGAACTCGCGTGCCTGAAGGGGGACTCGCGTGTTTGGAGGCGGATTTACGCGCGGCGGGCGGCGGAGCGGGCTTCAGCGGCCGCCCGGCGTTCTTCGAATCGCGAAGCCTGGGTGTCGAGTCCCTTGAGGAACTGGTCGAGTTCGTGCCTGGCCTTCTCGCCGACCTCGCCGAGCCCTTCGAGCTCGAAGACCCTCCATTGCCGCAGCAGCGGCCAGATCACCTCGTCGTGGTGGATCCGCAGGTCGTAGATGCCCGCCTTCGCGATCAGCGCGGCCTTCCGCACGAAGCTCGGGATCACCGCACCGGGCATCTGGAACTGGACGACCTCGTCGGTGATCGCCCGCATCATCGCGTCGGGTGTCAGCTCCAGCGACGCCTTCACCAGATTCCGGTAGAAGATCATGTGCAGGTTCTCGTCCATCGCGACCCGCGAGAGCAGCTTCTCGCACAGCGGATCCTGCGTGTACCGCCCGGTGTTGCGGTGCGAAAGCCGCGTCGCCAGCTCTTGGAACGATACGTACGCGAAGACGTTCAGCAGCGGCTTGTCGCCACTGTCGTACCCGGCCTCCATGGTCTGCATTCGCGCGCGCTCCAGCTCGACCGGGTCCACCGCGCGCGTCACCAGCAGGTAGTCACGGATGCAGATCCCGTGCCGCCCCTCCTCCGCGGTCCAGCGGTGCACCCAGGTACCCCACGCGCCGTCCCGCCCGAAGGCCCGCTCGATCTCGCGGTGGTAGCTCGGCAGGTTGTCCTCGGTGAGAAGGTTGACCTCCAACGACGTCCGCGCGATCGGCGACACCCGCGACTGCTCGGGATCCCACGGTTCACCACCGAGTTCGGCGAAGTTCTTGCCTTCGCTCCATGGCACGTACTCGTGCGGCATCCATTCCTTGGCGACCGCGAGATGCCGGTTGAGGTTTTCCTCGACCGTCCCCTCCAGTTCGAGCATCAGCCGGGTGGTTTCGGGGACCGTCATACGTTTCGTCCTTCCGGGATAGCTACCTACGACACCGTAACTTACGGTGCCGTAGGTAGGCCACCTTCCCGGCCGGTCGTGAGGCTAGAGCGAAGCGGTCAGTCCGCGAGCACGCAGCACCGAACGCTCCAGCGGCCGGAAAATCAGCAGCTCGATGCCGACGCCGACCAGCAGGATCAGGAAGATCGCCGAGATCACGCCTTCCATGCTGTTGAACGACGAGCCTTCGTTCAGATACGCGCCGAGCCCCTTGCCGAGCGCGGGGGACAACGCGATCAGCTCGGCGGCCATCAGCGAACGCCATGAGAACGCCCAGCCCTGCTTGAGCCCGGCGAGGAAACCGGGCAGCGCGGCGGGCAGCAGGATGTGCCGGGCGGCGGAGAGCCTGCCCGCACCCATCACCTGGCCGACGCGCGGCAGGATCGGCGGGATCTGGTCGATGCCCGACACCAGGCCGTTCGCGATCGACGGCACCGAGCCCAGCAGCACGACGAAGTAGATCGACGCGTCGTTCAGCCCGAACCACAGGATCGCCGCCGGCACCCATGCCACCGACGGGAGGCTCTGCAGACCGGTCAGGAACGGCCCGACGGCCGCGCGGACCAGCCGCACCTTCGCCACCAGCAGTCCGAGCGGGGTCCCGATGACCACGCCGATCAGGAAGCCCAGCGCGGCGCGGTGCACCGACGTCCAGACGAACTCGAAGATCTCGCCGGTGCTCGTGATGTCGGCGAGTTCGTCCCACACCGCGATCGGGGAGGGCAGCATCGACTCCGGCCAGAACGCGGCGGCCCACAGTGCCTGCCACAGCGCGACCAGCAACGCCAGGAAGACCAGAGGTGGCACGAAAGCACGCAGGAACCGCTTCCCGCCGCTCTCCCGGCTCTCCCCGGTGGGCGTGTCGAGCGAGTCGAGGCCCGCTCCGACGGCCTCGTCCGCTTCCTCCGCCACGGACGCCTCGGCGTCGGGGCGGTCAAGCCGCGGCATGGGTACTGATCACCTCCCGGAGATGACCGGTGATCTCCAGCGTCAGCTCTTCGGCGTCGGTGGCCTGAACGTCGCGCCATTCCCGCACGACCCGGCCCGGCCGCGACGAGAGCAGCACGACCCGCTGGCCAAGCCGCACGGCCTCCCGGACGTCGTGGGTCACGAACAGCACCGACGTCCCGGTGCTGCGGTAGACACGCAGCAGTTCACCCTGCAGGACGTCACGCGTGATGGCGTCGAGCGCGGCGAACGGCTCGTCCATCAGCAGCAGCGCCTGCTCCTGGTCGCCACCGACCCGCAGGGTCGCGGCCAGCGCCCTGGCCAGCGCGACCCGCTGCCGCATCCCGCCGGACAGTTCGTGCGGCCGCTTGTCGCCCGCGCCGCCGAGACGGACGAGTTCGAGTAGTTCGGCGGCCTTCTCGCGGCGCTCGGCCCGGCCGAACCCGGCCAGCCGCAGCGGGAGTTCCACGTTGCGGGCCGCGGTCAGCCACGGCATCAGCGCGGCTTCCTGGAACATCACCGCGGGGCGGGACGTCTCCAGCGTGATCGAGCCCGCCGTCGGCCGGTCAAGTCCGGCGACCAGGTTCAGCAGCGTGCTCTTGCCGCAGCCGGACGCGCCGAGCAGGCAGACGAACTCGCCGGGGGCGACCGTGAGATCCATCCCGTCAAGCGCCACGACGGCGCGGCCGGTCGGCCCGAACGCCTTCCGGATCCCTTCGAGGCGCACGGCGACACCGGTGGACAGGCCGGGCTCCAAGGTGGTCGTCATCGCTGATCCCCTCCGGTCACTTCGTCAGCCCGGGCGCGTCCACGCCGGGCTTGCCCTGCTCGGAGAGCACGGCGTTGAGCGGGCCGAAATCGGCGAATCCCTTGAGGTCCACCGCCGACTTCACCACACCCGCGGTCACCGAGTCCTTCGCGAGCTGGGTGAAGGTCGACGCGACCGGGTCGATGCCGAGTTCGATACCCGAGAAAGCGCGGTCGAGAACGGCCTCGCTCAGTGTGCTGCCCGCGAGTGCCTTGAGTTCTCCGTTGACCACCGTCTTCGCCTCGGCGGGATTGGTCTTCGCCCAGTCGATGGCGGCGAGTTCACCCTTGAGGATGGCGGTGACGGTCTCCGGGTGCTGCTGGAGGAATTCGCTGCGGACGATCACGACCGTGGTCGGGAACTTGCCTTCCGGCCACAGGGTCTTCTCGTCCAGCAGGACCTTCGCTCCCGCGTCCAGCACCAGCCGCGAGGACCACGGCTCGGGCAGCCAGCCGCCGTCGAGCTCGCCCTTCTTGAAGGCGTCGAACGTCTTCGGGTTGTCGAGGTTGGTGATCTTGACGTCGGCGAGCTTCTTCTCGGCGATGAACTTCTTGAGCGCGACGTCCTGGGTGTTCGCCAGCGACGGCGTGGCGATGTTCTTGCCGGACAGCTGCTCCGGCGTGGTGATCTCGGGCTTCACCACCAGCTGCGCGCCGCCGGTGACCGCGCCGGCGACGAGCTGGATGGCGCCCTTGGACTTGGTGAAGGCGTTGATCGCCGGGCCGGAGCCGATGAAGGCGATGTCGAGCGAGTTGCCGAGCAACGCGTTGACCTCTTCGGGTCCGGCGTTGAACGTCTGGGTGGTGAGCTTCGTCGAGCCCAGCTCCTTGGCGAAGAACTCCTTCTTCACCCCGATCAGCGCGGGCGCGTGCGTCACGTTCGGGAAGTACCCGACGCGCACCTCGCCCGCCGCGCCCTGGCTCTTCTGCTCCACCGGGGCCGCGGCGTTGTCCGCCCGTGAACACCCCGCGAGCCCGCCTGCCAGGGTCAGGGCGGCAAGGGCCGCGGCCAGGATTCGCGTTCTGTGGTGGGTGCGCACGGCAGTGTCGCCTTTCGGGGGATACAGCTCGGCCTCGGGTGCTGGCCGCGAGAGTCGCATGTTCACCCAGGTGCCTGCATCGCCATCCGCATTACGGGAAACATGCTGAGAAACCTTGACACCAGGCGGTACGGGTGTTCCACATGCCAGGACAGACGTCCCATCATCGGTACCCCCGATCGGGTGCCCTCCCGGTGTAACGGTCCGGGCCGAACGGGCGAATCACGGTTAGCCGGGACCGGACCACCGGTGCGGCACGCGAAGGACCACCAAGGGGAGACGGCAGGTGGGGTCGACGTGGCGGTGAAGCACCCTCGGACCGTCGCGATGGCGGGCGTGCTGACCGCCGGCATCGGGATGGGCGTCTGCGCGACGACGCTCAAGATCGCCGACGGCTCGCACACCGCGCTGGACACCGTCCTGTCCAGCGCGACCGGGTTCCTCTTCCTGCTCGCCGGCGCCGTCGCGCACGTGCGCCGCGCGACGAACCCCATCGGCCTGCTCATCGCGATGGCCGGGCTCGCGTTTTTCGCCGAGGACCTCCAATTCGCCACCGACCCGCTCACGCATACCGCCGGGCTGGCGCTGGCCGCCGCGTCCAGTCCGGTGATCGTGCATCTCGTGCTGGTGTTCCCGCACGGGAAACTGCGGTCACGCTGGGAACGCGTCCTCGTCTTCTCCGCTTACGCCGTGGTGTTCGGCTCGGCCGTCCTCGGCCTGCTGGTCAACGGCGACCCCCGCAACCTCGCCGCCGTCGCGGCCTCCCCGGAGTCCGAGCAGGTGGTCAAACGACTGCTGGAACTGATCGGCGCGGGGATCGGCGCCGGCGTCGTGGTGGTACTGCTCTACCGCTGGCTCGCCGGACGGCTCCCGCAGCGGCGGCTGCTCTCCCCCGTCGTCGCCATCGCCGTGGTGGGCGCGGTCAGCACGACAGTCGGCAGCGCGCTCGGCTCTGGGCACCCGTACTCCGAACCACTGCTCGACGTCTACCGGATCTCGTTCTGCCTGTGGCCGCTGGCGTTCCTGGCCGGGGTGCTGCGGGCACGGGTCGGCAACGCGGAGATGATCCGGCTCCTGCTGGAACGTGACGGCTCCGGGCTGGCCGCGCTGGTGCAGGACGACGAGGTGTGGAAGGACAGCCGGTCGATCGACGCGCTGAACGCGGCAGCCGGGCTGGTACTGGACAATCAGCGGCTCGCCGCCGAACTGGAGGAACAACTCGCCGAGGTGCAGGCCTCCCGCGCACGGATCGTGGCCGCCGCAGACGACGAGCGACGGCGCGTCGAACGCGACCTGCACGACGGCGCGCAACAACGGCTGGTGAGCATCGTGCTGCTGCTGAGAATGGCCGAGCGGCGCCTCGGCGACGACCTGACCCCGGCCGTCGCGACCCTGCTGACCAGCACTGTCGACGAACTGCAGGCCACCGTCACCGAACTACGCGAACTCGCGCGGGGGCTGCGGCCCGCCATCCTCACCGAGGCGGGGCTGATCCCCGCTGTCCGGTCGCTGCTGGCCCGGATCCCGCTCGCGGTCGCACTGGTGAGCGCGGACGTGCCCCGGCTCAGCGGCCCTGTCGAGGCGACGGCGTACTTCGTGGTCACCGAAGCGGTCACCAACGCGCTGAAACACGCGCAGGCGCGGGAAGTCCGGGTGAGCATCGGCGTCGAGGAGGACGGGCTCCGCGTGGCCGTCCACGACGACGGCACCGGCAAGGCCGACATCGACGGCGGCTCCGGACTGCACGGCCTGCGCGACCGCGTCCGCGCGCTGGGCGGCGAACTCACCGTGCTCGGCGAGCCCGGCTCGGGCAGTACGGTGTCCGCGGTGATCCCGCTGGGTGGTTAGGCCAAGCCGCGGATCGCGCGGGCGGGTGGGCGCGTGCCCTGGATCGACGCGATCATCTCCACCACCTGCCGGGTCCGCTTCACCTCGTGCACGCGGAACACCTTCGCCCCTTCGGCCACCGCCCAGGCCGTCGCGGCGAGGGTCCCGTCGACCCGCTCCGCGAGTTCCACGCCGAGCGTCTCACCCACGAAGTCCTTATTGGACAGTGCCATCAGTACCGGCCAGCCGGTGTCGGCCAGCTCCCGCGCGTGCCGCAGCAGCGCCAGGCTGTGCCAGGTGTTCTTGCCGAAGTCGTGGGTCGGGTCGATCAGCACCCCGTCGCGCGGGACGCCGAGCGCGACCACCGCTTCGGCGTGTGCCGTGGTTTCCGCGACGACGTCGGCGACGATATCCGGATAACGCACCCGGAACGGCCGGGTGCGCGGGACGGCGTTCCCGGTGTGCGAGCAGACGTAGCCGGTGCCGAACTCCGCCGCGACCTCCGCCAGCAGCGGGTCGGCCCCCGCCCAGGTGTCGTTGATCAGGTCCGCACCCGCCTCGGCCGATCGCCTGCCCACCTCGTGCCGCCAGGTGTCGACGCTGATCACCAGGTCCGGATGCCGTTCGCGGATCCGCTCGACGAACGGGACCACCCGTCGGATCTCTTCTTCGACGTCGACCTCCGCGCCGGGACCTGCCTTCACCCCGCCGATGTCGACGATGTCGGCGCCTTCGTCCACGGCCCGCGCGACGGCGGCGAGCGCGTCCGGGTCGGAGAAGGTCGAGCCCTTGTCGTAGAAGGAATCCGGGGTGCGGTTGACGATCGCCATGACCAGGGCGCGGTCCCGGGCGACGCGGCGCCCGCGGAAGGTCAGCTCGTTCACGGGTCGATCGTACGGAGAGCCTGACCGGCCGTGGGGAGTGCCGCCCACCGGGACCGTCCCGGGTACCGGGAACGGCCATTCGAGTGGCATATCTGATATATGACACTAGAGGTCGGATCTCTATTGACTCGCTCCCGAATGGCCGAGTAGACGTTGTCACGCAAGGAAGTTCAGCCCGGCGACTAGGGCGTGTCTGGCAGATCTGTTCGTTGGGGTTCGTGATCCAGGTGGTTCCTGGTGGTGTGGGCCCTTCGACCTCGTACTGGACGTACTCGGTCGAAGGGCCCACG
>NZ_JBFBBY010000013.1:0-100997 GCF_040682875.1 Amycolatopsis sp. NPDC051071
AATCAAGGGGGCCTTCATGTGAGCGATAGGGCAAACGTGGCGTGTCCTGAAGGCCCCCGTTGAGACGTCGAAGGTCTCAACGGGGGCCTTCAGGACATCAGGCTTCGACGCGACCCGCGCCGCACCGACCCGGCATGGCATGGCATGAGGGTGCCCCATGGGACATTTCCGTCCCATGGGGCACCCTCATGTCACCGGGGTCTGGTCAGCGCTTCCTGGCGATCGTGAGCCCGTCCGCGATGGGCAGCATCACCGTCTCGAACCGGTCGTCGGCCGCGAGCCTGGCATTGAACAGGCGCAAGGTCTCCGCGCACCGGCGCGGGAGCCCCGGCTCCGCGAGTTCGGGGTCCAGGACCAGTCCGTCCAGCAGGACGTTGTCAGCCACCAGCAAACCGCCTCGACGCAACAGGGGAATGGCCGCCTCGTAATACTTGAGGTAGTTCATCTTGTCGGCATCGACGAAGATGAGATCGGCGACGGTGTCTTCGGCGAGGCTCTGGAGGGTCCGCCCGGCCGGCCCGAGCCGGAAATCGATGCGGTCCGCCACGCCGGCACGCTCCCAGTGCTCCTGCGCGAGTTCGAGCCATTTGTCGGTCACGTCGCACGTGATCACCCGCCCTCCCGCGGAAAGACCACGAGCGAACGCCAGTGCGGAAAGCCCGGTGAAGGTTCCGACGTCGACCACGGTCGTCGCCCGCAGCAGTCCGGTCAGCATCGTCAGCAGCTGCAACTGCTCGGCGGGGACCATCATTCCTGCCGCGTCACCGACCGCTTCCGTGCGCTCGATCAGCGCACTCACCGCGGGATCGGGTGGTGTACAGGACTCGAGCAGGTAGTCACGCGTGGCCTGGTCGACCGAAACGTGCTTGATCTCGGCGAACGGGGTGCTGCTACCCATCTTTGCTCCCTGGTGGTCGGTACGGGTCACCCGGGGAACACCGCGTGGGCCGAGCACACCGGGCCGGGCAATCGTCACCGGAGTCCGAGGGCGAGCGCGTCCTTAACCTTGCGCGACCGCGACCACGAGAGAGTCCACGGCAGGAGTCCGGGCAGACTGCGGGCCGGGCAGGTTCACCCGCCCGGCCCGCAGTCCACCCGAAGGGAAGCCGCTATTCGTTGGTCTCCACCGGATAGATGAGGTGCGTGACCTTGTTGCCCTGGATGACCTGGGGGTCGCCGAATTTCATGGGGGCGGTGCCGAGCGTGTCCACGAAACGGACTCCGTCGCCGAGCATGAACGGCACGAGGTCGATGCGGACCTCGTCGAGCAACCCCTCTTCCAGCGCCTCGCGGGCTACGACGCCCGGACCCACGCCGACGGTCTTGTCACCGGCGACCGCCTTGGCCTGGTCGATGGCGGCCTTGACGCCGCCCTCGGTCACGAAGACGAACTTGTCGCTTTCGGGAGCCCAGCCTTCAGGCACCGAATGAGTGACCACGAAGACCTGCACGCGCATGGGGTGCTCTCCGCCCCACCCGTCCATACCGTCGAACTGGTTTCGCCCGACCACCAGCGCCCCATAGCCCTCGATCATGTCGCGGACATAATCGGCGGACGCCTCGGCGACCTTGTACGACCGGCCCGGCACCGCGGTGGGTACCTCGACATCGCCGGCACGGCACCACGCGAAAAGGTACTCAAACCCCCCATTCTCCGGACCGGCGATGAAACCGTCCAGCGACACGGACGCTTGAGTAGCCACCTTTGGCATGAGAAATCCCTTCTAGCGTGATGAATCGAGCACTTCTCGACCGTGCAACTGTGGCACCGTGACCGGTCGTTGTCCACTTCTCCCGTGCTCTCTTCCGTATCGAAATGGTGTACCCCGCCGTACTTGTGGCGGGGTCACAATTCGGGAGAAGCACCGTGCTCCGCCTTCGTGCGACGATCCCCATCTGGCCCTCGAGTTCAGGACGGAGATCTATTGTGGGTGCCGAGACCGTTGGGTTCGACGTCGTCGTGGTGGGTGGAGGCCCGTGCGGTTCGACGGTGTCGACGTTGGTGGCGATGCAGGGACATCGGGTCTTGCTGCTGGAGAAGGAGAAGTTCCCGCGCTATCAGATCGGGGAATCGCTTCTCCCGTCGACGGTGCATGGGGTGTGCCGGCTGCTGGGCGTGTCGGAGGAACTCGACAAAGCAGGGTTCATGGTGAAACGCGGGGGAACGTTCCGCTGGGGCCGCAATCCGGAACCTTGGACGTTTTCCTTCGGCCTGTCGTCGAAGTTCGTGTCAGAGGCGTCGACGGCTTACCAGGTGGAGCGGATGCGCTTCGACCAGATTCTGCTGGACAACGCTCGGCGCCGTGGGGTCGAGGTACGGGAGGAGGCCTCGGTCGTCGATGTCATCGAGGATGACGACGGCCGGGTCCGCGGTGTGCGGTACACGGATGCCGATGGTGGGACCCACGAGGTGTTCGCACGATTCGTCGTGGATTCTTCGGGGAACGGGAGCCGGATCCACAAAAAGGTCGGAGGACAGCGGCGTTATTCGGAATACTTCCGCAATCTGGCGTTGTTCGGTTATTTCGAGGGCGGCAAGCGACTGCCCGCGCCGAATCAGGGGAACATTCTCGCGGCGGCCTTCGATTCGGGCTGGTTCTGGTACATCCCCCTGACCGACACGTTGACCAGCGTGGGTGCGGTACTCCACCCTGACGCGCTCGAACGCGCTCAAGGGGACAAAGAGCAGGCCCTGCTCGACCTGATCGACGAATGTCCGCTGATCGCGGAGTATCTCGCGGACGCTCAGCGGGTCACCAGCGGTCCGTACGGCGAGGTTCGGGTCCGTAAGGACTACTCCTATATCCAGGAGAAGTTCTGGCGGCCGGGTCTGATCCTCGCCGGGGACGCGGCCTGCTTCATCGACCCGGTGTTCTCCTCGGGCGTGCACCTGGCGACCTACAGCGGGCTGCTCGCGGCCCGGTCGATCAACACCGTGCTGGCGGGTACGGCGGGGGAGATCGAGTCCTGCGAGGAGTTCGAAGCGCGGTATCGCGCCGAGTATGCGAGGTTCCACGACTTCCTGGTGGCGTTCTACGACATGCACGAGGACGAGTCCTCGTATTTCTGGAGGGCGAAGAAGGTCACCGGGAACACGGCCTCGGACGTGGAGTCGTTCGTGGAACTGGTCGGGGGTGGCTCGTCGGGTGAGGGTGCCCTGATCGACGCCAAGGCCTACCTGGGGCAGCGGGCACCCGCGTTCCGCGAGCTTTCCGAAGCGGTGGAACGTCCTGTGCTGGTCCCAGGAGAGGACCGCGATTTGTTGAAGACCGAGCTCGCCCGCTCGGTGTCCCGTGAGGGCACTCGAATCCAGATCCAGGCCAGCCTGGGTGCGAACGCCGACGAGCATACCCCGGTCCGTGACGGTGGGCTGGTGCCCTCCGCCGACGGAATGCACTGGATCCGGCCCGTCCAGCAACAGGCAAGCTGAAGGGACTCACGGTCATGTCAGGGACCAAGTCAACGGCCGGTTGTGTGCACCGGTTTCCGCTTTCGCTCCAGCAGGAGTTCCTCAGCCTTGTCGACCACGGAGACGGCATGGGGCCGTTCGGTCCGATGTACACCATCGTCGGGGGCTGGCGCCTTCTCGGCGAACTCGACGTGAACGCGTTGCAGGGCGCGTTGGACGATCTGGTCGCCCGGCACGAAGCGCTCCGCACGCGCATCGTCGTCAATGACGGAGACCTGCATCAGGCGGTGTTCCTGCCGAGCTCGGCGGACCTGGTGATCCGGGACATCCCGAACGCCGGTGACCGGGAAAAGGCCGCCGAGGAGTTCCTCAACGACGTCGAAGCCGAGGAATTCACCTTCGACGAGATGCCGCGGGTCCGGCTGATTCTGGGCCGTTTCGACAACGGGGACGCCGTCCTCGTCCTCGTGGCGCACCACACCGCCGTCGACGGCTGGTCGGCGCAGCTGGTCATCCGCGACCTCGCCGAGTTCTACGGTGCCAGGCGGGATCAGCGGGCGCCCGACCTTCCCGAGGTGCGTCAGCTGCGCGAATACGTCGCATGGCAACGGGAGAACGCGAACGGCCCCGCCGTCGTCGCCGCCCGGAAGTTCTGGCGGGAGTATCTGGACGGGGCGCGGATGGTCGCGCTCCCGACCGATCTGCCGCGAGCCGAGGAGCGTGCGTTCGTCACCGGTTGGCACCGGTTCCTGCTCGAAGCGGAGTTTCGCACCTCCGCCGAGAAGCTTGCCGCCGAGACCAAGAGCACGGTGTTCATGGTGCTGCTCGCCGCGTATCTGGTCTATCTCCGTGACAAGACCGGGAAAACCGACCTGGTCGTGCCGACGTTCACGCCGGGGCGCACCCCGGCCTGGATCCAGAACACGGTCAGTTCCTTCTACAATTTCGTGCCACTGCGCTTCGACATCACCGAATGCGTCGGAATCCGCGAAGTGATCGCACGAGTGCGGGCGAGTTGCCTGCGCGCCTACGCACACGAGCTTCCGTTCATGCAGATCATTGAAGAAGCACCGGATCTGATGGACGACGTGACGAAGCCGGACAGCGCGTCCTGCGTGTTCCAGGTCGTCCAGTCGCCGTTCATGATGAGCGACGAACAGGTCATCGGTGACCTCCGGATCACCGCGATGCGCAGGCGGGTGCTGTCGGCTCCGGTCGGCTCGCAGCTGCCGGACGGTGCGCTGTGGGCACTGGAACTGCATCACGACGGCGACATCGTCGGCAAGATCGGCTACACCGCCGACCTGTTCGTCGAGGACACGATCGCCTCGTGGGTGACGGAACTTCGGCGGGTACTCGCCGACGTCCTTGTCGGTGTACGACAGTCGTGACCCCGTACGGGGCCACGACCACCGGTGAGCGCGCAGATGACCACGGTTGAGGTGCCCGCCCGCGCCGGCTGGCGGGAATGGGTCGGCCTTGCGGTGCTGTGCCTGCCGACCATGCTGACCACACTGGACATCTCGGTGATGTTCCTCGCGTTGCCACGGATGAGCGGTGATCTCGGCGCCGACGCCAACCAGCAGCTGTGGATCACCGACATCTACGCCTTCACGATGGCCGGGTTCCTGGTCATGATGGGGACGCTGGGCGACCGGATCGGCAGGCGCAAGGTGCTGCTGTTCGGCGCGGCGGCGTTCGTGGTCACCTCTGTGCTGGCGGCATACGCGAGCTCCACCGGGATGCTGATCGGTGCCCGTGCCTTGCTCGGCGTCGCGGGCGCGACGGTCATGCCCTCGGTTCTGGCGTTGATCCGCAATATGTTCCGCGATCACCGGCAGATGAGCACCGCCATGAGCGCGTGGGGGAGTTCGGTCATGCTGGGACTCATCCTCGGCCCCGTGGCGGGTGGGCTGGTGCTCGGGGCATTCTGGTGGGGCTCGATCTTCCTGATGGCCGTGCCGGTGATGGGACTGTTGCTGCTCGTCGGCCCGTTCGTCTTGCCGGAGTCCCGTAACCCCGCCGCCGGCAAGCTGGACCTGACCAGTGTGGCGTTGTCCTTGGTGGCGATACTGCCGCCGATCTACGGCTTCAAGGAACTGGGCAGAAGCGGCCCGGAGCTGGTGCCGGTCGCGGCGATCCTCGCCGGCGTCATCTTCTTCCTCGTGTTCGTGCGCCGCCAGCGGACCCTGCGTAATCCCTTGCTGGACTTGAGTTTGTTCGCCGACCGCGCGGTGACGGCCGCGTTGCTGCTCGCCTTGCTCAGCGCGTTCGCCATGGCGGGTACCAGCATGATGGTCTCGTTGTACCTGCAGCTGGTCGAGGGACTATCGCCGGTCAGTATCGGGTTGTGGATGGTGATTCCGTCACTCGGCATGATCGTCGCGGTCAACCTCGCCCCGCTCGTGGCGCGGAAGATCCGGCCCGCGTACGTACTCGCGGCGGGGTCGGGGGTCGCGGCGGTGGGCATGCTGGTGCTCACCGTGGCGAATGGTTCCGGCGGCCTGGCGGCTTTCCTGGTGGGGCTCGTCATCGTGTACTTCGGTGTCGGCTCGGACGGCACGTTGAGTCCGTACCTCATCATGTCCTCGGTTCCGCCGGAGAAGGCAGGCGCCGCGGGTGCCTTGTCCTCGACCTTCAACGAATTCGGTGCCGCACTGGGGATCGCCGTACTCGGCCTGGTCGGCAGCACCGTTTACCGTACGCAGGTCACCGTCCCGGCCGGCGTCCACGACCCGAACGCCGCCGAAAGCCTCCCTGGAGCGGTATCCGCGGCGGAGCGGTATCCGGCGGAGGTGAGCGCCGACCTCCTCGACTCCGGGCGTGCGGCGTTCTCGAGCGGACTGCACGTCGTCACGATCGTCACGGCGGTGCTCTTCGCCGGGCTCGCCGTACTCGCGGTCGTTGGCCTTCGCCGATTTCCCGCCACCGGGGCGGTGCAAGAGCAGCGGGAAAAGTCCCGGGTGTGAACGCTTCGAGATCGTTCTCGCCTCCGGCTCGGCGCCGGGTCGCATGGACGGAGATGCGACCGCTGTGCCGGACGACGATACTGGTTTCGGGGAGCTCGGGTGGCCCTTTACGCGAATGGATCGGCACACGATCGTGTCGCTCCTGCGAATAGCGACGTGCCGGTTTGAATGGAAAGCATGACAAAGGGGTGTCCGTGACGTCTACACCATCGCATTCGGCCGACCTGCCGGGGTTCCCGATTCAACGAGAGTCGAAATGCCCGTACCGGCCATCGAAGGTTCACGTCGACCTGCGTGAAGACGGGCCGATGACCAAGGTCCGGCTCTACAACGGCCGCGTGGCCTGGCTGGTGACCGGTACCGCGGAGGCTCGTGCCGTGCTCTCCGACTACCGGCGAGTCTCCATTCGCCCGTACCACGGGAACTATCCGCTGCTCAACGAAGAATTCGAGAAGGTCGTCGACAGCGGATACGCCGACGTCCTTTTCGGCGTCGACCCGCCGGAGCACACCAGGCAGCGGCAGATGATCATGCCGCGCTTCTCGCTGCGCCGGACGAAGGAATACCACACCGAAATTCAGCGGATCGTCGATCAGAAGCTCGACGAAATGATGAGCAAGGGCGCGCCGGGTGATCTGGTCGCCGACTTCGCGCAGCCGGTTCCTTCAATGGTCATGAGCCACGTACTCGGTGTTCCCTACGAGGACAACGAAGAATTCGAGACGTCGGCTCACAAGCTGTTCGTTCCCGAGCTCGCCGACGAGGCGACCACGGAACTCGGTGACTTCCTCGACCGGTTGATCGCGAAAAAGGAGAACAATCCCGGCGCGAAACCGGTCGGCCTGATCGACGACCTGATCGTCGACCAGCTGCACAAGGGCGCACTCACCCGCTCGGAGCTGGTCCACATCGCGATGGCCATGCTGGTCGCGGGCACCGACACCACCACCAATGTGATCTCGCTGGGAACGCTGGCATTGCTGGACAACCCGGAACAGTGGGCGGCGTTGCGCGAGGACCACTCCCTGATTCCCGGCGCGGTGGAGGAAATCCTGCGCTACGTTTCGCTGGTCGAGGCGTTCGCCAGGGTCGCGACCGAGGACATCGAGCTTCCCGGCGGGGCGAAGATCAAGGCGGGCGACGGGATTCTCATCAGCTGCGCCGGCGTCAACTTCGATCCGAAGATGGCCGCGGAACCCGACACCTTCGACATCCGGCGACCGCCCCGGCCGAGTTTCTCCTTCAGCCACGGAATCCACCGATGCCCGGGTGACAATCTCGCCCGGCTCGAACTGGAGGTCGCGTTCCGGTCCTTGGTCCAGCGCATGCCCAACCTGCGCTCGACCTTGCCCGCCGACCAGCTCCCGAGCAACAACAACGACGGGACGCTGCAGCGGCTCTTCGAATTCCCAGTGGTTTGGTGAGAACGAAAGGACGCAGGATGCTTTCCTACCGCGGTGTCGCCTACGACACGGGTACCAACTTCGCGACCGGCCAGGGCGATCTTTCCCGGGCCGTATGGAGTGAGTCCGCGATGGAGGCCGAGATCAGCCTCATCAGCGATCAGCTCAACTGTAACTCGGTGACCGTCTACGGCACCGACCTGGACCGGCTGGCGCAGACCGCGACCGCCGCGATCGAGCGCGAACTCCATGTGCTGCTTCAGCCGCGGCTGGTCGATCGGCCGGTGAACGAGATCATGGACCACCTCGCGGAGGCAGCGCGGCTCGCCGAGTCCCTGCGGAAGCAAGGCGCGAACGTCAGCCTCACCGTCGGTGCGGTGCACCTCGTCTTCACGCCCGGGCTCATCGAAGGCGACACGTATCACGAGCGGATGGCGAACGTATACGCGGACGCGGAGCACTACCTGCTCAAGCCCACCGCGCGGGTCGACGTCGCGGCAGCCGCGCCCCGGCTCAACGAGTTCCTCGCCAAGGCGGCCGTCGTGGCGCGGGGGAACTTCAGTGGCGCCGTCGGCTACTCGGCGGCCCCGTTCGAGGTCGTCGACTGGGATCCGTTCGACACGATCGGCCTGATGTACCAGTACCTTCCGTCCGGGCGGACGCCGGCGGAGCACAAGGACCTTGTCGGTTCGTACCTGCGCTGGAACAAGCCGGTGCTGATCAGCGAGTTCGGGACCGCGACCTACCAGGGCGCCGAGAAGAAGGGCTTCTTCTTCTGGGACATCGTCGATCGTGCCAAGGATGTGCCCACGGTCATCGACGGCTACACCCGCGACGAGGGTGAGCAGGCCGCCTATCACCTCAAGATGTTCGAGATCTTCGAGGAGGCAGGGGCCGCAGGGGTCACCGTCTCGGAATTCATCCACCCCACCCATCCGCACTCGACCGATCCTCGGCTGGATCTCGACACGGCGAGCATGGCGCTGGTGAAGACGATCCGGGATGACTTCGCCGATCCCGCGTCCGGCTATCGCGTTGAGCCGAAAGAGGCCTTTCACGCGATCGCCGACCACTATGCCCATCTCGGTTTCCAGGAGATCGCGCGCGGCGGCCGGTAGGGATCTTGTCCTATCTTGCCGTTGATGCCCGGCAAGCGGGATCGAGGACGACAAAATGCTTTCCGTTTCGCATTCTTTACAGGCGGCCGAAGCCACCTGGCGCAGGCCCCAATGACGACGTTGTCCGGAGATCGGAGCGGAAATGCACTTCAACGGCAGGGTGTTCGGCCGAGGGCTGATGGCAGTGGCGATGACGGTGACACTGGCCTTGTCGTCGGTGGTCTCGGACCAGCCTTCGGCCGAAGCCTCGCAGCGCCGGAACACCACTCTGGCCTCAGTGCTGGTTCCTCCTGACCAGCAGGCGCCGGGGAGCGTCACCATGGATCCGATCACCTTGGCGAAGGCCGCCGAGGACGGCGGGCTTGGCACTCCGGGGATGACGTCCTCGCCCGAATCGTGCCTCAGCTTCGCCGACGATTCCGTTGGCGGGTTGGGCACGCGAACGGGGTGGATGCAGTTCGGGCGCCGGGACCCGGCGATCTTCCTGCAGGTGGTCGCCAAGATCCCCGGGGGTTTCGACGTCAACAGGGTCAGGACCGCCGTGGCGGACTGTGCGACGGGAACCATGACGCTCGAAGGAAAGATCACCGGCCAGGTGACGTTCGTGGAGCAGCGACCGCTGCGGCTGCTGTTCGGGAAATCGTTCGTTACGAGGATGACGACGACCTTCCCGAGGCCGGCCAACGAAGAAGAGGCCGCCTTGCTCACGAAGTACAACTTCCACGAGGGCGCGTGCCCGGCAGAGTACGTTTTCATCGCCGTCGGGAATCTCTTCATCTGGTCGCTCGACCCGGATCCGGCCATCGCGGTGCGTGCGGCCCGGATCATGTACGAGCGGGCGTTGCGATACCACCGTTGAGTTCGTTTTCGACAATTGTCGGCGCACCCGTTCCAGGCAAAAGAGGGGTCATGACCGCAGAGGTGAACGCACCGCAGAGGGATTCTTCGGACCTGCCGGATTACCCCCTCGCGCGCGAATGTCCGTACCGGCCTTCCCAGAGTACGGCGAAACTTCGTGAAGACGGGCCCGTGGCGAAGGTGCGGCTGTACGACGGGCGCACCGCGTGGCTGGTGACCGGGCCCGTCGAGGCCCGTGCTCTGCTGGCGGACCCGCGGATGTCCAGCCTCGCGCATTACCCGAACTTTCCCGTGCTCGACGAGCGGCACCTGCACATGCGTGCCACGCGGGAGATGGCGAAGGAAGAGGAAGGCGGGTTCGCGGGCGTGCTGTTCGGCGTGGACCCGCCCGAGCACACGCGGCAGCGGCGGATGTTGCTGCCCGCGCTCACCGCCAGGCGCGTGGCCGCACACCGGCCGGAGATTCAGCGCATCGTCGACGAGCAACTGGACGAGATGCTGAGTGCTGGTGCTTCGGCCGATCTGGTGGCCGATTTCGCCGGACCCGTGCCGATGAAGGTGGTCTGCGCTTTCCTCGGTGTCCCTTATGAGGAGCGCGAGTCGTTCGAGGGACCCGCTCGCGAACTGTTCGATCCGGAGCGGGCGGATCAGGCGATGGACGATCTGACCGGCTATCTTCTCCGGCTGATTCAGGCGAAGGAAGCCGACCCTGGCAAAGGATTGCTGGACGATCTGATCGAGCGGCACGTCCGCGGCGGCGAGCTTGAGCACGCCGAGCTGGTGCAGTTCGCGTTCGCGATACTGGTCGCCGGGACTGTCACCAGCACCAGCACCATCGCGCTGGGCACGCTCGCGCTTTTGGACACTCCCGGGCAGTTCGACGCGCTGGTCGCCGACCCGGCGCTCATTCCCGGCGCGATCGAAGAGATCTTGCGCTATGTGTGCCCGGTCGAGCAGCTCTCACGTGTCGCGACCGAGGACATCGAAATAGCGGGTGAGGTCATCAAAGCCGGCGATGGTGTCCTGGTGAGCTTCGCGGGGGCCAATTTGGATCCCGAAGTGACCGCGCGCCCTGAGACCTTGGACGTCACCCAGGTGCCGACCAACCATTTGGCGTTCAGTCACGGAATCCACCATTGCATGGGCCGGAACCTGGCACGGCTCGAGCTGGAGATCGTGTTCACCACCCTGATCGCACGTGTTCCCACCCTACGGCCCGCCGTAGGGTTTGAAGAGATTCCCTGGTACAACGACTTCACCGTGCCGCGCCTCCTTTCCTTCCCTGTCTGCTGGTGATGTGACATTTCTGGAGAACAGGGACCGAATCACCGGCCGATAAACTCGGAGAAAGACTTTCTCACGATTGGAATCAACGTGACAAATACGCCATCGACCCCGGAGAAACTGGCGGCAGCGGCGGAGCTCGCCGACGCCGACCGGCGCCACGTTGTGCACCCGCATGAGTCTTCCGGCGCGCCTGAGCGCGTCGTGATCGTCCGCGGCAAGGGATCCACGGTTTGGGACGCGGAGGGCACCGAGCTGCTCGACGCGACCGGCGGCGGTCTGTGGAACTCCCATGTCGGGCACGGCAGGCGCGAACTCGCCGAGGTCATGGCGAAGCAGGTCGAGGAACTCGAATACTTCACCACTTTCCACGAGTTCGGCAATGACAAGACGATCCGGCTCGCGACCCGCCTTGCCGAGCACGCACCGGCCGGGCTGAACAAGGTGTTCTTCACCAGCGGGGGCTCGGAGAGTGTGGACACGGCCATCAAGGCCGCGCGGCTGTTCCACGCCCGCGGTGGCCAGCCGGACCGTACCTGGATCATCTCCAGGTCGGCCTCGTATCACGGGTGCACCTACGGTTCCGGAACGCTCACCGGCTTCGAACCGATGCAGATCGGGGTCGGGCCCAACCTGCCGCACGTGGAGAAGATATCGCCGCCGTACCTCTACCGGGCCGGGGAGCTCTACGGAGACCAGGACCCGACTGACTTCCTGATCGACGAGCTCGAGCAGACGATCGCCCGCCTCGGGCCCGGCAACGTGGCCGCGATGATCGGCGAGCCGGTGATGGCCGGTGGCGGTGTGCTGACCCCGCCTCCGGACTACTGGCCGCGGGTGCGGGAAGTGCTGAGCCGCCATGGCATCCTGCTGATCGCCGACGAGGTCGTGACGGCGTTCGGCCGCACGGGCGTCTGGTTCGACTCGGTGCAGCGCGAGATGGAACCGGACCTCGTCACCACGGCCAAGGGCATCACGAGTGGCTACTTCGCGCTCGGCGCGTTGCTGATGTCCGACGAGATCGCGGAAGTGATCACTTCGGAGATGGGCTTCTTCCACGGTCACACCTACAGCGGCCACCCGGTCGGTGCCGCCGTGGCGCTGGCCAACCTCGACATCATCGAGCGGGAAGGCCTCGCGGCCAACGCGCTGTCGATCGGGGACTGGTTCCGCGCCGGGCTGGCCCCGCTGGCCGACCTGCCCTCGGTCGGCGACGTCCGGGTCGAGGGTGCGATGGCCGCGATCGAGATGGTCGCTGACCGCGGGAGCAGGCAACCGATGGACATTCCCGCCGTCTTCGGGCTGGCCGACGAGATCCGCAAGCAGCACAGCGTCATCGTCCGGCCATACGGGAACAACATCATCCTTTCGCCGCCGCTGGTCATGACCCAGGAAGAGACCGAAGTCACGACGAAATCCATCGTCGAGGTGCTTTCCCGAACGGGCAGCTGAGAAGAAACTGGAGAGGCAACTTCGATGTCAGGAATCGAAATCGAGCCTGTGGCGCTGTTGCGGGCAGCTCGGCCGGTGGGGGAATCGGACATCGCGTCGCGGGTGACGCTCCCGTTCCCGCTCGGCTGGCCCGGCCACGAGGCAGGGGAGTTCCGGTCCGAGAGCGTGTCGGTGGCGTTGGACGCGGTGAGCCTGGAGCGGCTCCGTGCGTTGGCGTCGGCGGCGTCCGGCTCACCGGTCGACACGGTCGTGACCGCCACTTCCGTGCTGCTGGCTCGATTCACCCGGAGTGCCGACGTGGCGGTCGCCGTCGTCGCGCGGACGATCGGGGACACCCCGCCGACGGTGTCGGTGATGGCCGAAGAGCTGTCGTTGGACGTGAGTTTCGCCGAGGCACTGGAGAGGATCGCGGCGGGGGAAGGGCTGCCGGTTCAGCAGCTCGCACCGGGCCGTGACGGTGTGCCGATCGTGGTGGCTCCGGGCGGGACAAGTTTGTCGCCGCTGTCCTTGGCGGGTACGACGTTGTGGCTGACGGTCGACGACGATTTCGCCACGACCCTGTATTACGACGCGGGTTCCTGGTCCCGTGCGGTTGCCGAGAAAATCGCCGGGCACCTCGCCGCGCTGCTCCGCGCCGCGGCCGCCGAACCGGCGCTGCCTGTCGCCGACCTGGATATCGGCGCCGAGGCGGGCGCGGAGTTCCCGGACACGGCGGTCGCCTACGAGGACCTGACGTCGGCACCGGAGCGGTTCGTGTGGTGGGCCGAGCGCGCCCCTGATCAGCTGGCGGTCGTCCACGGCGACGTCGCCTGGACGTACGGCGACCTGCTCGAGCGGGTGTCGCGGCTGCGAAACGTACTCGCCGCGAACGGGGTCGGGCCGGCTACCCGGGTCGCGCTGCTGCTGGACCGCTCGCCGGAGCTCGTCGCGGCCACACTCGCGGTTTCGCTCAGTGGCGCCGCTTATGTCGGGCTCGACCTCAACGAACCCGGCCCGCGGCTGGCGACGATGCTCGACGACGCGGACTGCCGTCTGATCCTCACCCGTGCCGCCGACGACTCGCGCCTGCCGGAGGGCGACCACACTGTCGTCGTCGTCGACGAGGTCATCGAGGGGCAGGGGAGGGCCGGCGAGTTCGTCAGCCCCGCGCCCGGGGATCCTTGCTACGTCACGTACACGTCGGGTTCGACAGGCGTCCCCAAGGGCGTGCTGGTGCCGCACCGGGGTTTGACCAATCTCGTCAACTGGTACCAGGAGACCTTCGAGGTCGTGCCGGGAGACAGGATGCCGCAGCTGGCCAGGCCGTCGTTCGACGGGTGGTCACTGGAGGTATGGCCGTGCCTCGCGAACGGCGCGACCTTGTGCATTCCCGACGAAGGGATCCGGCGTTCCGCCGTCGAACTCGCGCGGTGGCTGTGCCGCGAGGAGATCACCACCTGCTTCCTCACGACCGCGCTCGGCGTGGAACTGTTCGGCCAGCCGTGGGCCGAGCTCGGCCCACGGCTGCGCTCGTTGCTCGTCGGTGGTGAGAAGCTGCCCGCATACCCGCCGCCGGGTCTGCCGTTCCGCCTCTACAACGTGTACGGCCCCACCGAGACTTCGATGCTGGCGACCTGCGGCGAAATGAGCACACCGGGCTCCGGGGCCCCGCCGATCGGCACCCCACTCGCCAATGTGCGGGCCCGGGTACTCGACGAGCGGCTTTCGCCGGTTCCGGCAGGAGCCGTCGGTGAGCTGTACCTGGGTGGGGAAGGCGTCGCGCTCGGCTACCTCAACCGACCGGAGTTGACCGCGCTGAAGTTCGTCGATGATCCTTCGGGTCGCCAGTACGCGACGGGTGACCTGGTGCGCGTACGGCCGGGCGGATCGATCGAGTTCGTCGGCCGTGTCGACACCCAGGTGAAGCTTCGCGGATTCCGCATCGAGCTGGGAGAGGTCGAGGCTGCCGTCCGGTCACTGCCGGGCGTGCGGGACGCGGTCGCGGTGATCCACCCGCCCGAGTCCGGTGGCGGCAGACTGATGGCGTACGTGCGGCCGGACCCGCGCCGGCCACCTGACGGCTCCGAGCTGCGGGCCAGGCTGAGCGAATCGTTGCCCGACTACATGGTGCCGTCCGAGGTGACGGTGCTCGACGCGTTCCCGCTCACCCCGCACGGTAAGACCGATCGCGGCGAGCTCGCTCGCCGTACCCCGTCGGGCGGCGGGGACGGGGACGCGCCCGCGACCGATCTGGAACGGGTACTCGCCGAGCTGTGGTGCGAGGTTCTCGCCATCGGCTCGGTGAGCCGTGAGGACAGCTTCTTCGACCTTGGCGGCGACTCACTCACGGCGATGCGGCTCGCGGCAAAGGCCCGTGCCCGCGGTATCCGGCTCGGCGCCGAACATCTGTTCGAGTACGAGGTATTGCACGAACTGGCGGCCGAACTTGAGCAGGGCGAGACGAATTCCGGAGAAGCGGCATGACGACAAGGCACGTCACTTTCGTAGAACTTCCCCTGTACCCCAACACTTTGCCGCTGGCTTCGGGATATCTGCAGGCCTTCGCGCAGCAGGACCCGGAGATCGCGGAGACGTTCACGTTCGAGATCCATTCCTCCCCGTCGACCACGCCGACCGAGACCATTCTCGAGCAGCTGCTTTCGGGTGACACCGAGGTGTTCGCGCTGAGCTGCTACCTGTGGAACATGCGCGCGGCGAAGCGCCTGCTCGACGGGATCCTCGCCGCACGGCCCGACGCCCACGTCATTCTCGGCGGCCCGCAGGTGATGAACCACGCGACCGAGTACATCCCCCACGGGAGCGATCGGGTCGTGGTCTGCAACGGCGAAGGCGAGCAGACCTTCGCCGCGTACCTACGCGCGCTTCTCGCTCCGAAACCGGATTTCCATCCGGTGCCCGGTATCAGCTTCTTCGCGGGCGATGAGCTGGTCGACACGGACAAGCCCGCGCGGCTGAAAGAGCTCGACGAGATCCCCTCACCGTTCGCCGCCGGGGTGTTCGACGGCGGCGAATACACGTTCGCGGTGGTGGAGACCAACCGAGGGTGCCCGTTCAGCTGCTCGTACTGCTTCTGGGGCGCGGCGACCAACGACAAGGTGTTCCGCTGGGAAGAGGAACGGGTCTTCAAGGATCTCACGTGGCTCAGCGAGCACGGCATCGAGAGCATTTTCCTTGCGGACGCGAACTGGGGCGCGTTGCCGCGCGATGTGGAACTGACCCGGCATCTGGTGCGCTGCAAGCAGAAGAACGGCTATCCGATGATGGTGTCGATGCAGGCGGCCAAGAACCGGCCCGACCGGGTCACCGAGATCACCGAGATCCTCGTCGACGGGGGAATGCTGGCCAGCCAGCCGGTTTCGCTGCAGACCTTGAGCCCCGGCACGCTCGAAATGGTGCAGCGCGCCAACATCAAGGAAACCACCTACGTCGAGCTGCAGAACAAGCTCAAGGAGAAGAAGATCAGCTCGTACACCGAGCTCATCTGGCCGCTTCCCGGTGAGACGCTGGAATCCTTCCAATCCGGGATCGAGCGTCTGTGCCAGTCGTCGGCCGACGCGATCGTCATGTATCCGCAGCTGTTGCTGCGCAATACCCCGATGTACGAGCGGCAGGAACTGCTCGGCATCAAGACCGTGCGGGTCGAGGACCCGGTGGCGGAAGCCGACGTCGTGGTGGGCACCAAGTGGGTCTCCAGGGAGGACTACGAGGCCGGCGTCTGGTTCGCCTACGCGGTGATCACCCTGTACAACGCGCGTGCGGCGCGGCTGATCGCCACCGAGCTGGAGCGTGACGGCACCTGTTCCTGGGGCGAGTTCCTCACCGCGGCGGTGGAATACTTCCAGCGGCATACCGACAACCCGATCTGCGAGTTCTTCGCCGACTCGGTGACGAACCTGCGTAACTACGACCTCAACAACACCGGCAAGGTGCTGCATATAGTGCTGCACTCGCACCGGGCGGAACTGGACGGACTGCTGCGCGACTTCCTCACCGAGCGCGGCTGGCTCGCCACCGAAAGGCAGCGGATCGCCTTCGAGCTCGATCTCGTCGCCCGCCCTTATGTCTACCGCGAACCGGTGTCTCCGCCGTCGATCGAGCTGGAGCACGTCACCGTCGTGAGCCGCTCGCGCTACCAGGTGGAACTCGAAGTACCCGGGTCGGCCATGGATCTGATCGGGGCGCCGGACGGTTCGGAGGGCACTCGCGTCCGCCTCGACCACGTCGGCCGCCGGAAGATGCCGTACCCGCGCCACCGGAGTCTCGACCACAACGCGGCCTACTGCCAGGGGATGATGAACCGGCTCCGCGACATCGTGCCGTCGTGGGCCACGGTGGCGCCGGATGGGAACCTTGGGGTTCTCAATGCGGCGTGAGTTGTTCCGCGGCGAGCACGAAGAATTCCGCGAACTGGTGAAGACCTTCCTCGCCAGGGAGGTCCTGCCACACTACGCGCAGTGGGAGTCCGACGGGCTGGTCGACCGCGATGTGTGGCGGGTGGCAGGCAAGCACGGCTTGCTCGGCATGGACGTCGACGCCGCCTACGGTGGCGGCGGCGAGTCCGACTATCGCTACCACGTGGTGATTTCCGAGGAGTTCGCCCGCGCCGGAGTCCATGCGCCGTCGCTGTCGCTGCACAACGAGATCGTCGGGCCCTACCTGCGCACCCTGACCACCCCGGAACAACGAGGGCGCTGGCTGCCGGGGTTCTGCTCCGGCGAACTCGTGACCGCCATCGCGATCACCGAGCCGGACGCGGGCAGCGACCTGAGCAGGATACGCACCACCGCGCGCCGGTCGGGCGAAGATTTCGTCCTCAAGGGCCGGAAAACGTTCATCTCGCATGGGGAACAGGCGGACCTGCTGCTCGTGATCGCCAGAACCGGGTCACGCGACACCGAACTCAGCCTGCTCGCCGTCGAAGGCGGCGCACCGGGACTCACGGTGGGTAAACGAATCGACAAGCTCGGCATGCGCGCGCTGGACACGTGTGAGCTGGCGTTCGACGACGTGATCGTGCCCGCCGAGAACGTGCTCGGCACCGCGGGGCGCGCGATGGCCTACCTGATCCGCAATCTGCGGCAGGAACGTCTCTGGATCGCGACGTCGGCGCTCGCGGGCGCCGAATCGGTGTTCGAAGAGACCGTGCAGTACTGCCGTGAACGCGAAGTATCCGGCGGCACGCTCGTAAGTCACCAGCACACCCGGTTCGTACTCGCCGAACTCGCCACCGCGCTCGCGGTGGCACGGACCTTCACCGACCGTTGCGTGGCCGAGCACGCCGACGGCCTGCTCGGCTCCGAGGACGCGGCAATGGTCAAGTGGTGGAACACGGAGCTGGCACGGCGGACCGTCGATCGATGCCTGCAATTGCACGGCGGATACGGATTCACGCGCGACTTCCGGGTCGGCAGAGCCTTCGTCGACACCCGGGTGCAGACGATCTACGGCGGCACCACCGAGGTCATGAAGGAAACCATCGCTCAGTCGCTGATCTGAGTGAAGCCGGGAAGGAACGCTGATGATGGCTCGGGGTCCTTTGTGGTATCAGGCATTCGAAGCGAGGCCCGATGCGCGAGTGCGGCTGTACTGCCTGCCGTGCGCCGGCGGGGGAGCGTCGATGTTCCGGCCATGGATGCCTTTCGTCCCGGACTGGGTCGAACTCAGGGCCATCCGGCTGCCCGGCAGACAGGCCAGGCACCGAGAGCCCGCGTTCGAAGACTGCGAGACCGCCGCACAGGCGGTCGCAGAGTGGCTGTCGGCTGAGGAAAGGCCGTACGCGTTGTTCGGCCACAGCATGGGAGCGATGCTGGCGTACCGAGCCACCAGGATCCTGCAGGCGGAAGGTTCGGCATTGCCCGCGCTGCTCGCGGCCGCGTCCTGGCCCGTTCACGGGGTGCCGCACGACACGATGCCGGATCCCGCCGACGACGATGACGCCTTCTGCGCGAAAGCGGCCGGACTGGCAGGCCCGGCGACGGATCTGCTCGACGCCCCGGACGTCCGCGCCTTGGTGCTGCCGGTGATGCGAGCCGACTTCCGGCTGTGCCGCAGCTACGTCTACCGCGAGGAAGCCCCGCTGCCGGTGCCGGTGTCGGTATTCGGCGGGGACGACGACCCGGTCACTCCCGCCGAAACGCTGTCGGACTGGAAAGAACACGGCGAACAGGTCCTCGGACCGCGACTGTTCCGCGGTGGCCATTTCTTCCTGCAGGAGCACGTCGGTGACCTCACCGCGGCGGTGATGACCGACCTGGCTGACGTGCTGGGGACGAGCAGTGGCGGCGGTCAAGCGAGGTAGGTCCAAGTGCGCGGATCCGACCCGCCCGCGTCTTCGGCCGGGTGGTTTATCGAGGGTAAGTCAAACGTGGCGTGTCCTGAAGGCCCCCTTTGAGACGTTCAACGTCGCAAAGGGGGCCTTCAGGACATCAGGCTTGGCCAATGTGGCATTGGAGACACTGGGCGTCTCCAATGCCACATTGGGAGCATGGCTGGCTCCCGACCACCCTCCGCGCCCGGCAACGGAAATCCCCCCTGCCGCGGGCGCCGACCCCACCCGTGCCACCTTCGCAATAACACAAGAAGAATGCCCCGGCCGGACCCCGGCCGGGGCATTCGACTGAACGTTCCTCAGGGGCGCGCGGACGACAGCGGCGGTTGCGCCGCCGTACGCCGGGGCCGGGACCACCGGCGCATGATCGGGCGCTCGACGAGTACGAACAGCAGCCAGGACACGAACAGGCAGAGCAGGAAGCCGCCGACGAGGACCGCGATTCCACCCAGTGTGCTGAATTGCTTGGCCTCGTACATGCCGCCGACTCCCCATTGACCGCTGAACGCGGCGTGCAGGGAGAAGAACACGGTGACGTGGACGAGGAAGAACGGGTAGGAGAGATCCCCGAGCCAGACCATCGTCTTGCGGTTGAAGAAGTTCTCCTTGCCCGCGAGGTCGGACGCGGCCATCGAGGTGATCAGCAGCGAAACGGGAATGAGCGCCACCGCCTGGAAGCCCGCGATCATGTCGAGGGGCAAGGTCGCGAGGAAAACCACCACCAGCATGAGCAGGGGCACGATCGGCCGGATCGCCGGCCAGCGGCCTGTCTGCAGGATACGGGCCATGACCATGCCCGCCCCGAACTCGAACATCCGCCCCGGCGGGAAATAGAACGAGAACCACTGCTGCGGCCAGGAAACCCCGCCGTCGGAGAAGAAGCTCATCGGCTCGTCCGGCAGGAACACGCGAGCGACCACCGGTACGAGCAGGGCGCCCACGGCCATGATGCCCGCCCACATCCATAGCCGGTTCGCGCGGATCTTCTTGACCAGGAAGAACAAGAGCGGGAATGCCGCGTAGAACAGCATTTCGACCGACAGTGACCAGGTGGGACCGTTGGCCGAGTAGAGGAGGAAGTTCGGATCCGGCAGCCACGACTGCAGGAGCGGGAGGCTCACGAGGAATTCGGTCCCCATGATCTCCCGGCCCGCCAGTAGCATCATGACGAGGATGATCGCGCAGATCAGGAGGTGGTTCGGGAAGATGCGGAAGAACCGCCGTCGCCAGAACAAGCGCGCGGTGTCGTTGGGTTCGGACGACCACGTCAGGATGAACCCGCTCAGGATGAAGAACAACGAGAGCGCGATGACGCCCATGTTGCGGGTGATGAACAGGTACGACTCGTTGATGTCGTTGTCGATGAAGAGCGGGTGAACCATGCCGTGGCTGATGAACACCAATACTGCCGGGATGAACCGCAGTGCAGTCAGTGAAGGAAGTCTTGTCCTCGCTTTTCCAGCAGGTAGTCTCATCGATCTTGTTTCATTTGTGGTCGCCATAGTGACCGTCCTTTCACCGGAACCCGGGAACACGATTTCCTCCCGTCCTCAGGACATACGATCGCAGGGAGTGAAATCCGTTCGCGTCTCCCGGAATGCGCTGGTCCGCCCTCGGCGGGAACAAAGAAGCCGGCCGCCCGCGGACAAGAATGGAGCTCCTTGTCCGCGGGCGGCCGGTTGAGGGATGCCGCCTGCCAGGTCCGGGTCAGACCTTTTCGGCGATTTCGGCCGGCTCGGGAGCGCCGTCGGTGCTCTTCTCCGCACCGTCGGCGTCCTGCGTGCTTCCGGTGGGGGGAACGTGCCGCAGCCCGGTCGCCGCGAGCACGGCGATCCCGACCATGAGGACCGCCATGATGGTCGCGACGATGCTCACCCCGCTGCTGAACGCCTCCTTGGCGGAGGCGATCACGCTGGCGCCCGCTTCGCCGGGGATCTGCCCGGCCGTGGCGAACGCTCCGGCGATACTCTCCGAAGCCGGGCCGGCGACGTCGGCCGGTGTACCGGCCGGAGTCTCGAACGCGCCGCGATAGACGGCCGTGCCCATGAGCCCCGCGACCGCGACACCCAGCGCCACCCCGAACTCGCCACCGGTCGACTGCAGCGATCCGGCCGAGCCCGCCTTCTCCGGCGGCGCGGACGACATGATCAGATACGGCGTGATCATGCCTGCCGGGCTGCCACCCAGGTAGATGATCGTGATGCCGATCAGCACCGTCGAGGCGCCGGCGGTGGGACTGACCTGGGTGAGCACCACCATGCCTGCCGCGGCGAGCAGGCAACCGACGGCGAGCACGTAGCCGGGCTTGACCTTCTGGGCGATGACGTTGCCGATGTTGCCGACGACGACCATTCCAAAGGACGGGATCAGCAACCAGACGCCGATCTGCACCGGCGAGAGCCCTTCGACCAGCTGCAGGTGCAGCGAAGCCATGAGGTCGATGCCGCCCATGACGAACGCCAGTACCGTCGCGATGATCAAGGCCGCGGACACTGTGCGGTTGGAGAACAGGCTCAGGTCCAGCAACGGGTTCGTCAGCCTACGCTGACGCCGGATGAACACCACGAGGCTGACGACGCCGACCACCACCGCGATGATCGGGAGCGCCGCCACGCCGCCCCTCGCCATCTCCTTGAGGCCGAAGATGAGCGGCAGGATCGCCAGGAGGGACAGGGCCACACTGAACAGGTCCAGCTTGCCGGCCTCCGGGTTGCGGGACTCCGGCACCAGGATCGGTCCGGCGATCAGCAGCAACAGCATCACCGGAACGGCCATCAGGAAGATCGAGCCCCACCAGAACGCGCCCAGCAGCAGCCCGCCGATCACCGGGCCGAGAATGACACCGAGCATGATGGCGGTGCCCCACGCGGCCATGGCGGTCGCCATCTGCTTGGGGTCCTTGAACATGCTCTGCAGCAACGCGAGCACGGTGGGAGCCACGGTCGCACCCGCGATGCCGAGCAGCGCGCGCGAAACGATCAGCATTCCGGTCGACGTCGAGTACGCCGCCAGGATCGAGGCGATGATGAACACCACCGCGCCGACCAGCAGGACCTTTCGCCTGCCGATCTTGTCACCCAGGGTTCCCATGGTGACAAGGAACCCGGCGATCAGGAAGCCGTAGATGTCGACGATCCACAGCTGCTGGGTGGCACCCGAGCCGAGGTCGGCGCTGATGTGTGGCAGTGCCAGGAAGACCGCGGAGATGTCCACGGTCGTCAGCATGGTTGGCAGACATAGGACCACCAGCCCTAACCACTCACGCCACCCGGCCTTGGCAGAAACGTCGGCTGTGGTCATGTCCTAAGTCCTCTCCTTCGGTGCTTCCGTACCGCTGTACCGGTCTGGATACCTAGCGTCGCGGTGGTGGAGCACCCAGCGCATCTCATGTTGTGCTTCATTGCGGTGCGAGGGTCGCCGAATCCCGGCAAAGCCTGTACGGATCTCACCGTTCCGCAGCGGGCGGATCCGCCCATCTTCGAAAGTGCGGACCTTCGTGATGCGAGGCAATCGCGAAGGCGTTCCGGGGGGTACCGCCATGTGACTCTCGAAAGCGCTGGCACAGAGCAGCGGGCATCGAAGGAGAGGCGAGGAGAGCGCATGACTACGGTTGTCGCGGGGATTTCCATGTCACAGGACGGGTTTCTCGTCGATCGCGCGACTGGGCCGGATCAGGTCGTCGAGTGGTGCGAAGGCGGCGGCGCCATTGTGGCGGGCAGGCGCACGTTCGACGCCGCCGACTGGACCGCGGTGCGTTCGGCGCGCATCCCTGTTTTCGTGGTGACGCATTCGGTGCCGGCAAAGGACCGGTACGACGACGGTTCGTTCACCTTTGTCACCGACGGCGGAGTCAAAACCGCCGTGGCGCGGGCAAAGATGCTCGCGGGCGCGATGGTGGTCGGCCTTGCCGGAGCGAACATCACTTGGCAGGCGGTCAACGCGGGGCTGGTCGACGACCTCCGGGTCACCGTGGTTCCCGTGGTGATGGGGAATGGAATCCGCATCGACGAGACCACGCACGTCCCAGTGCGGGTCGAGGGCCCGCGTGGCGTCGAAGGAACCGGTGTGACCCACGTTTCGTATCGCGGTGCGAGCGCTGCGTGACAGCGGGCGTGCGTGCGGGCGGGCCGGACTCCTCAGGACAGCGGGCAGGCTCCGCAGAATGTGAGACGTCGGCCGTGGTGAAAACGGCGAGAATACGAGTCTCGACCGGCCTCATTGACAGAAGGCGCGGTGTCGGAAGGTGACTAATGCGACCATTTCAGCTTGATGTTCCCGAGAACCAGCTCGAGGATCTGCGGCAGCGGATCGCCGCGACCCGGTGGTCGCCGGACGTGCCGGGAATCGGCTGGGAGCGCGGTGTTCCGCGTGACTACCTGGAAAAGCTGGCGGACTACTGGCGCACCGGCTACGACTGGCGCGCCATGGAGGCCCGGCTCAACGGCATACCCCAGTACGTCACCGAAATCGACGGGACGAACGTGCATTTCGTGCACGTGCGCTCGCCCGAGCCGAACGCCAAACCGCTCATCATCACACATGGCTGGCCGGGCTCGTTCGCCGAGTTCCTCGAGGTGATCGGGCCGCTCACCGATCCCGCCGCGCACGGCGCCAGTCCGGACGAGGCCTTCCACCTTGTCATACCGGCGATTCCGGGATTCGGGTTCTCCGGCCCCCTCTCCGAACCCGGCTGGACCGTGCCCAGGATCGCCAAGGCATGGGCCGAGCTGATGCGCCGGCTCGGCTACGAGCGCTACGGCGCACAGGGCGGGGACTTCGGATCGGTCATCTCGCTGGAACTGGGACGCGTCGATCCGGAACACGTCATCGGGGTGCATTCCAACATGCTGGCGGTGTTCCCGTCCGGTGACCCGGCGGAACTGGCGGATCTCAGCGAGCAGGATCAGGTTCGGCTGGGGCGGCTGGCGCGGTTCGACACCGAGGGCTCGGGCTATTTGAAGCTGTTGTCGACCAGGCCACAGACTCCCGCGTACGCACTCAACGATTCCCCGGTGGGCCAGCTCGCCTGGATCGTCGAGCGGTTCAAGGAATGGACCACGCCGGACGGCGTTCCCGAAGACGCACTGGATCGTGACGCGCTGCTGACCAACGTGATGATCTATTGGCTCACCGGTACCGTCGGTTCGTCCGGGCACCTGTACTACGAGGTCCTCGAGCAGCAGAAGCTACAGATGTCCTCTCGGGCGGCAGGTCTGATCGAAGGGCATCGAGAACTGCCCATCACCGTGCCGGTCGGTGTCGCCGTATTCCCGAACGACTGTTTCCTGCCCATCAGGCGGCTGGCCGACCGGGACATCAAGACGATCGTGCACTGGCACGAATTCGACCGCGGGGGGCACTTCCCGGCCATGGAGGTCCCGGACCTCTACGTCGACGAGGTGCGCACCTTCTTCCATTCGTTGTGATCGCCGAATCAACCAACCCGAGGGAGAGAACCTCTATGCGAGTCCTGATCCCCGTTGATCCATCGCGCGCGCATCTATTTCCGATAGTTCCGATCGCGTCGGCGCTGCGGAACGCGGGACACCAAGTACGGTTGGCGTCGTGGGAGGGTTTCTGCGACACCATCAGTGCCGCGGGGCTGACCCCGGTCGCGCTCGCGGAGGGCACCACGCTTTCGCCTCACCTTGCCCCTGGTGCTCCGGAACCTCGGCACCCGGACGAATCGGAGCGTTACGCCGACATCCTCGGCATCACCGACTTCGAACTCCGCGACCAGTGGCATGTCTTCTATCAGCAGCTGCTCGTACCGGTCGGCAATTCCCTGCGAGCCGACCGGCCGGAGACCGATGATCTCATCGAGTTCGCCCGTTCCTGGCGGCCGGATCTGGTGATCTGGGACTTCACCCAGCCCGCGGGTGCGGTGGCCGCACGGGTGTGCGGTGCCGCCAGCGCCAGGATGCCACCGGGGCGGGACAACTTCGGCTGGGGACTCGAGCAGCTCGCGGAACACCGTGAGGAGCTCATCGCCGCCGGACTGGATGACAATCCACTCGCGACCCTCGTCCGCCCGGTGGCGGAGCGGTACGGCGTCGAGGTCGATGACGAGCTTCTGGTCGGGCAGTGGACGATCGACATCTACCCCGAAGGCATGGGCCTGCCTACTTCGTTGAAGAAGGTTCCGATGCGTTGGGTTCCGTTCAACGGCTCGGATGCCTTCCCGAAGTGGCTGCACGAGCCGGCGACGCGGCCCCGGATCGCGTATTGTCTCGGTGAGTCCACCAGGCGATTCATCAAGGGGGACTGGGACCGCACACCCATCCTGCTGGAGGCACTGTCCGGTTTGGACGTCGAGGTGGTCGCCACCCTGAACGACGTCCAGCTCGACGGGGTACCCGTTCCCGCCAACGTCCGGGCCGTCGACTGGCTGCCGCTGTCGAACGTGATGTCGTCCTGCTCGGCGTTGATCCACCATGGCGGTGGAGGAACTTACGCGGCAGCGGCGGCCGTCGGCATCCCGCAGCTCGTCTGCGACACGGAGGAGTCCATTCTCCTGCGCATCGCGGAGGAGGAGGACGCGCCGGAGACCGGCACCTTCCGCACTGAGAAGGAACACGGTGTCCAGGACGTGTCGGACGCGCGCAAACCGACTCCGTGGATCATGCCCGCGAAGAAGATGGAAGCGACGCCGTGCTCCAACTACGTCATCGACCGCGGCGCCGGTATCCGGTTGAACCATCGGGCGTTCACGGTGGAGGACCTGCGAAAGCAGATTTCCGCCGTGCTGACCGAGGAATCCTATCAGGACGGTGCACGGGTCGTGCACGAAGAATGGAAGGCCATGCCGCTTCCGGCTGAGGTCGTCCCCGTACTCGAAAAGCTCACCGCGGAGCACCGAAAAACCGTTCGGTAGCGGCCGCCCCCGAACGGGAGGGAGAGATATGTCTGGAAAGAAATCTCAGACCGGCGATCGCGTCGTGATTCTGGGCGGCAGTGTGACCGGGATGTTCGCCGCCGGTGCGCTCGCCGAAAGCTATCGAGAAGTGATCATCGTCGATCGTGATCAGATCGTCGGCGTCCGTGAGGCACGGCGTGGCGCTCCTCAGGCGCGCCACATCAACGGCCTCCTGGTACAGGGCGCGCGCAACATGGAGGAGCTGTTCCCGGACATCACCGCCGAGATGATCGCCGCCGGCTGTCCGCTGACCGACCTGTCGGGCACGGTCCGCTGGTACTTCGGCGACAAGCCGCTGCGGCAGATCCGGGCCGGCCTGACCAACGTGGGCTCGACCCGTCCGGTGCTGGAGTATCACCTTCGTGAACGGGTCGAGGCACTCGGCAACGTGACCTTCATGGAGGGTTACGACATCACCGGCCTGGCCACCACACCGGATCGCTCCCGAGTGACCGGTGCGCGTGTGCAGTCGCGCGACAACGGTAGTGAGGAAGTGGTGGTCGAGGCCGACCTGGTGATCGATGCCACCGGCCGCGGATCGCGCACACCCGTCTGGCTCGAAGGCCTCGGCTATCCCCGGGTGGAGGAGGAAGGGACCAAGGTCGGCGTCGGCTACGCCACGCGGCAGTACCGGATGCGGTCGGATCCCTTCGGTTCCGACCACTCGATCATCTGCGTGGCGAACCCGGGGCTGCCCCGCGGTGCGATCTTCACGAAAACCGACGGTGGCAAGGTCGAGCTGACCACGTACGGGATTCTCGGCGACCACCCGCCGACCGACCCGGAAGGCTTTACCCTCTTCGTCAAGTCGTTGATCGCACCGGAGATCTATGAGTCCATCGTCGAAGCCGAGCCACTGACGGACCCGGTGCTCTTCCGGTTCCCGACGACCCTCCGGCGTCGCTACGAACTCATGTCGCGACTCCCCGAAGGCCTGCTCGTGATGGGCGACGCCGTTTGCACCCCGAGCCCGGTGTTCGCTCAGGCGCAGTCCCTCGCGGCGATCGAGGCGCTGGCTCTCCGCGATCAAGTGCGCAGCGGGGTGCCGCCGCAGCCTCGCGAGTTCATGGCCGAGGTCGGCCGCATCATCGACCCGGCCTGGGAGATGACGGAGGCCATGAACCTCGTCCACCCGCGGATGGAAGGGCGCCGTACCCGGAAGGTCCGCTTCATGCACTGGTACATGAAGCGGGTTCAGCAGGCCGCACTCACCGACCCCAAGGTCACCGAGGCCCTCATGCGTTCGGCAGGCCTCGTCGATCAGGACGCGCTGATGCGCCCCAGCGTGCTCTGGCGGGTGCTTCGCTCGCGCCCCTGACCGGGTGCGCGAAGGGCACAGGTGGCGTCGGCCGCGGGGGTCGTGAGTGATTTGGGTCGATGTCTCCTTGCCTAGGTACAGGAAGGCCCCCTTCCTGTACCTAGGCGCAAGGAAGGGGGCCTTCATGTACCGGGGAAGGTGTGAAGGTCGAGTTTCTTCGGCTGAGCCGAGGGAAGGGGTCCTTCACGCGCCGCCGTGGTGACTGGTGCCCTTCGCTAGAACGCCCCAAATCACTCACGACTCATAGGCTACGCGGCAAAAGGGCCTGGGCCGGATTCGACGTGATGTCGAGTCCGGCCCAGGCCCTCAAGCTTTGTGCTTTGTCTCTGCTGCTTCAGTTCTTCTTCAGTGCCAGACACGCCCTAGGCCGCGCCGCGTTCCTCGCGCAGCGCCACCGCGGCGACCGCCGAGGCGAAGGTGGTGAGATCGGGATCCTCGAACAGCAGGCCGACATCCACCGTGACGCCGAGCTCGTCCTCGATCCTGGCGACGATCCGCACGGCCGAGATGGACTGACCCTGCAGATCAAAGAATGTGAGTTCGTGGAGCCCGGCCGGCATCCCGAGAACATCTTTCCAAATCTTCTCGACACGTTCTTCGATCGCCGGTGATGTTCGCTCGTGCGGGTCACGATCTGTCATGCTCTGCACTCCTTTCGGAAGGATTCACTGTCCATTGTCAGTGCGTGCGGAAAGGGCCGCATCCTTCCGCTTGCGGCCTTGGACGGGTGGCGCCGGATCCTTTCAGGGCAAGGCAATGGACGAGAAGCATTCGTACGGCGGCCCATGTGACGATTCCACAGTGGCAGAGGAAAGAGACGCGAGCGTGGACGGCACCCCGCGATTTCGTGCTGGGGAAGCGGTGGCTTCCCGTGCGCAAGAAGGGCTCTGGTTGCTGGAGAAGCTGCTGCCGAATACGGCGGCGTACCGCGTCTGCCGCCGGTATGAGGTAACGGGTCCTTTGCGCGTCGACGAACTCGGAACCGCCTGGCGAGCGGTCGTGGCCCGGCACGAGATCCTGCGGACGGCGATCGTCGGTGGGCGGCCGGTGCAGCGGATCACGGCCGAGCCCGCGGAATCGTTCGCCTTCGCCGAGATGAGCCATCTTTCCGCGCCAGACCTCGACTCGTACCTCGCCGGACTCGTCACGGACTCGCTCAGCTTCGCGGGCGGGCCGCTCGCCAGACTTACCGTGATCCGGGAGGCTCCGCGGCGATTCAGTGTCGTCCTGGTCCTGCACCGAGCGGTCGCCGACGAACGCTCGGTCTCGATCCTCATCGAGGAGCTGTCCGAGAGCTACACACGTGCCTGCGGTGCCCCTGAACTTGAGCCAGCAGGGCCGGAACCCGTCGCCCAGTATGCCGATTACGCACGGTGGGAGCGCGCTCAGGAGACGACCCCGGAGTTCGGGCGCCTGCTGGAGTGGTGGACCTCGTCGATGACGCCGGCGCCCGCGTCGCCGGTGCTGCCGACGGACCGGGCCAGGTCGGTTCGACCGGTCATGAGCGGCGGCAGGTTGCCGTTCGACTGGGGTTCGGAGGTCGGGCGTGGGCTCGCCGAATTCAGCCGATCGGAGCGTACGACCCCGTTCGTCATCCTGCTCGCGGCGTTCCAATCCCTGCTCCACCGATACGGCGGCGAGGACCGGGTCGCCGTGGGCGTCCCGTTGGCAGCGCGTCCGGAGGAATTCTCCGGTGCTCTGGGGCCCTTCGAGAACCTGGTCATACACCAGGTGGATTTCGACGGCGCACCGTCCTTTCGGGAGCTGACGAGGCGCGTGGCACGGGTGGCGCGAGAGGCGTCCGACCATCGGATGCTGGGTTTCCGGCACCTCGTACGTGCGCTCGAGGCCGACCGCGATCCACGTCGGATCCCTTTCTGCGACGCCATGTTCGTCCTCAGGGAGCCGGAGACCGAACTCGCACTGTCCGGGCTCGAGGTCCGGCCTCGCCTGCTCGGGACCGGCGCGGTCAGCACCGATCTGACCCTGACCGTGGACCAAGTGGCGCCCTCGGTCGCCGGGACCCTGGCTTTCCGCGATGACCTGTTCGGTACGGAGCAGGCCTCGATGGTGCTCGCTCAGCTGCGCGTCCTGCTCGGTGCCGCGCTCGCGGCACCCGACGTGGTGCTGGATGAGCTGCCACTGGACACGGCGTACCGGAGAGCGGCGACGGCACGTGCGACGGACCGGATCGATGACGCCGTGGTCATCGATGAACCGGTTCAGGATTCGGTACGGCGCCACGCCGCGCTGGCCCCCGACAGGGCCGCCGTCGTCTGGGGTGACGGCGTTCTCACCTACGGCGCCCTGGAGCGCGAGGTGACGATGATCGCGGATCATCTCCAGGCCTTTGACGCGGCCGGAGCGGCCGTGGCCGTCCGGATGACGCCGGGAGCCCGCCAGGTCGCCGCCTCGTTGGGAGCTCTCCGTGCCGGCGCACACCTGATCTGGCTGGGCACCGGCGAGCAGGGGGAGCGCGGTAGAGCCGTGCTGAGCGCGACGCCGCCGGCCTGTCTGCTGAGGGAGTGGGACCAGGAGGAGGATGACCTGGCCCGCTGGTATCGCGACGAACTGGGCGGCCGCATCGTCGACATCGGGGGCGTGATCCGCGGGAGACCGGTTCGGCAGGCCAGGGAACCGGCGCCGCCGCAGGAGACCGCGTACATCGCTTACACCTCCGGGTCGACTGGCGCTCCGAAAGGGATTCCCCAGACTCACATGGCCTTCGCGCAGTTCGTCCACTGGCTGGCCGAGACCTGCGAAATGGGGCCAGGCGCACGGGTGGCGCAATGGGTGGCCCCGGAACACGATCCGAGCCTCTGTGAGGTGTTCGCGACACTGGCCGCCGGGGGGACGTTGTATCCGGTGCCACAGAAGATCCGGGTCCATCCCGGCAAGCTCCTCGACTGGCTTGTCACGGAACGGATCACGTTTCTCCAGACCGTCCCCAGTTTCGCGAGCGAACTGCTGAAGGAGATCGCGGACCAGGGCGCGGGCATGCGGCTGAGCGAGCTGAAATGCCTGGTGCTGATGGGCGAAGCACTCCCGAGGGAGCTGGCGAACACTTTGCGCGCCACCTTGCCGTCCGTGCGTCTGGTGAACATATACGGCCCGACCGAGACGATCACGGCTACCTGGCACGAAATCTCCTCGCCCGTGGACGGCGTGGTGCCGATCGGAGAGCCGATTCCCGGCCGCCAGGTGCTGCTGCTGGGCGATGACGATCGTCCTTGCCCGACCGGGGTCACCGGCGAGATCGTCATCCGGAGCCCGTATGTCACGCGTGGCTACGTCGGCGGCGGCGGCGACGGTGAGGCGTTCCGGCCGGTGCACGGTCTCGGAACGGACGTTCGCTGCTACCGCACGGGTGATCTCGCCCGTTTGCGGTGGGACGGGTTGCTGGAGTTCCGCGGTCGCCGTGATCTCCAGGTCAAACTCCAAGGCAATCGGCTCGAGCTCGCCGAGGTCGAGGCAGCGCTCGCCGAGCACGACTCGGTGGCGGAGTGCGCCGTGGTCTCGCTGTCCGACGAGCGCGGGCTGGTGGTCCGGCTGGTCGCCTACGTCAGGGCCCGGAAAGCCTCGCCGGGCCGTGCCGACACCGAGGTGTGGCGAGGTCACCTGCGGCGCAGGTTCGGCGACGCGGTACGCCTCATCTCGTTCGAACCGGTGAGCGCGCCGTTGCCCCGCACCGCCGGCGGCAAAGTGGATCGCCGCCGCCTGCCGAAGCCGCGCGCACGTTCACTGGCCACCAGGCCACCGCGTCCGGGTATGGAACAGGACCTGGCCGCGATCTGGTCGGCGCTGAGCGTACACCCAGCCACCGCACTGGAGGGTTTCTTCACCGCAGGCGGTGATTCCGTGCTGATTCCCGAACTCGGCGATCAAGTCCGTGAACGGTTCGGCGTCGACGTCCCCGTCGCGGAGTTTTTCGCACACAGCACGTTGGCAGGCATGGCTGCCTTGATCGAAGCCGCGGAAACGCGCGAGGACGCGGCGGCATGACCGATGTGGGCGGCCACCACGGTTGTCGCCGAACAACCCGGAGGAGAAATTGTGACTCAGACTGAAACAGAGCATTCGGTTGTCTTCGATGGCGAAGGCCTGAGCATCGCCGACCTTCGTGCGGTGGCCGAGCAAGGGGCGTCCTGCTGGGTGCCGCCGTCTGTGCTGGAGCGCGCGAAGGAAAGCCGGGCGAGGTTCGAGGAGATCGTTCGCCAGGAGATCCCCATCTACGGGGTCACCACCGGCTACGGCGAGATGATCTACATGTTGGTCGCCACCGAGAAGGAGGTGGAGCTGCAGACCAACCTGGTGCGCAGCCACAGCGCCGGCGTCGGTCCGCTGTTCGCCGAACACGAGGCGAGAGCCATCGTCGCCGCGCGCCTGAACGCGCTCGCCAAGGGGTATTCGGCGGTGCGGCCGGAAGTGCTGGAACGGCTCGCCCTGTACCTCAACCTCGGGATCACGCCTGCCATCCCGGAGATCGGCTCGCTCGGCGCGAGTGGTGACCTGGCGACGCTTTCGGCCATCGCGATCACGCTCATCGGTGAGGGGTACGTCCTGCGCGACGGGAAGAAGGTACCGACCGGCGAAGTGCTCCGCAGCCTGAACATCGAGCCTCTGGAGCTGCGCTTCAAGGAAGGCCTGGCGCTGATCAACGGCACCTCGGGGATGACCGGCCTCGGTGCGCTCGTCGTCAGCCGGGCGATGACCCAGGTGAAACACGCGGAAATCGTCTCGGCACTGATGATCGAGACCCTGCGTGGCTCGACCAGCCCGTTCCTGCCGGAAGGGCACGATGTGGCGCGTCCGCATCAAGGCCAGATCGACACCGCGGCCAACATGCGAGCGCTGATGCAGGGAAGTGAGCTTACCGTCGAGCATTCGGATCTGCGACGCCAAGTCGCGGACGGCGGCGACAAGGGCGGCGGCGACGGCAAACTGCACGAAGAGGGTGTGCAGCGCACAAAGGTCTATCTGCAGAAGGCCTACTCCCTGCGCGCGATCCCTCAGCTCGTCGGCTCGGTCAGGGACACGCTCTACCACGCGCAGAACAAGCTCGACATCGAGATCAACTCGGCTACCGACAACCCGTTGTTCTTCGAGGGCAAGGAGATCTTCCACGGCGCGAACTTCCACGGCCAGCCGATCGCGTTCGCCATGGACTTCGTGACGATCGCGCTGACCCAGCTCGGGGTGCTCTCGGAGCGGCAGACCAACCGGCTGCTGAACCGCCACCTTTCCTACGGGCTCCCGGAGTTCCTCGTCGCGGGTGACCCGGGGCTCAACAGCGGGTTCGCCGGAGCGCAGTACCCGGCGACCGCGCTGATCGCGGAGAACCGGACGATCGGCCCTGCCAGCACGCAGAGCGTTCCGTCCAATGGGGACAACCAGGACGTCGTCAGCATGGGCCTCATCGCCGCGCGCAACGCACGCAGGGTCCTCGAGAACAACGAGAAGATCCTGGCGGTGGAGGTGCTGGCCGCCGTGCAGGCGGTGGACATCTCCGGCCGGTACGAAGGGCTGAGCCCGGCTTCAAAGGCCGCGTACGACAAGGTGCGCTCGCGGATCCCCACCCTGGACCGTGACCGTTACATGTCCGACGACATCGAAGCCGTGGCCGAGATGCTGGCGGGTGGCGAAATAGTCCGCGCCGTCGAGGAAGCGGGCATCGAGTTGCGCTGACAAGGAAACGAGAGTGGGGACTGGCGGCCGCCAGTCCCCACTTTTGGTTTGTCAGCGCAGCGAGCTTATTTGAGAGGTAACTCAAATGTGGCGTGTCCTGAAGGCCCCCGTGGGGCCTTCAGGACATCACGCTTCGACGCCGGGGAGCGGTGTTCCCGCCTGTCGCGAAAGCCCCTTTCGGCCACGCCAATTTGCCTTACTGCCCCCAATGTGGCATTGGAGACACCGAGCGTCTCCAATGCCACATTGGGGGCACTTGCCTTCCAAAAGGCGTCCTTTGTGGACAACTCCGATCTCGTCCCGGCTTCCGTCAGCCAGGCCGAACCCGCGCCAGGTCACGCCACGTTTGACCTAACCCCCAATGGCCCGAATCGCCACTCACGACCACCGACCCACCACGCTCCGGCACCCTCACGCGAGCGAAGTACATGATGGCCTCCTTCCTTGCGCCTGGCGCAAGGAAGGAGGCCATCATGTACTTCGGGGGGGCCTTCGCGATACCGGCCGGCTAGGGTGGTCCTCAGTCGAACATGGCCTTCCGGCCCTCCCGCAGGTGATCGAAGTTTTCGAGGTCGGGCACCCGCCAGCCGTTCAGGTCGTACTCGTTGAGGCATTGGTCGACGAACGCCTTGTAGCCGTCGATCTGCCCACTGGCGATCTGTCCGTTCAACAGTTCAAGGCGGGTGTTCTCATGATTGCCGGCATAGTTGCGTTCGTACAGTTCGTGCCTGCCGCCGAATTCGGTGCCGACCGCGTCCCACAGGAGTTTCATCAGCTTGACCCGCTCGACCGAGTCGATGCCGTTCGACCCGCGGACGTATTTGTCCAGATACGGCCGCACGTCCGGATTCTGAAAATCGTCGGCGCTGGAGTTCACGTAGATCAGCCCGCTGGCGACGTCCTGCAGCGCGATCTCCCGGATCCTCGGGTAGGCGATCTGCACAAGCCACCGGTAGGCCATCCCGTACTGCGGATTGGGCAGCAGCGCGCCGTTCTTCCATTGCACCGGGTTGCGTGCCGCGGCGTCGGACAACGCCCAGAACATGTTGCGCCAGCCGACCACTTCACCGAGTCGCGTCTGCACACCCCGGAAGTCGCCGGTGCCGGTCATCTCGACCGCCTTGGCCAGAAGACCGATCAGGAACTCCAGTTTCACCGCGAGCCGGGTGGCACCGTGGAAGGTGAAGCGCTCGGTGAACCCGGACTGGCCGGCGAACATCTGTACCTTTCCGAGGTCACCGTAGATGAACACGTTCTCCCAGGGAATGAACACCTTGTCCAGGATGAGGATGGTGTCGTTCTCGTCGAGACGGGAGGAAAGCGGATAGTCGAACGGGCTGCCCATGACCGCCGCCGTCGCCGCATAGGACGGGCGGCAGATCAGTTTCATTCCCGGCGCGTCCATCGGCACGGTCGCCACGAGGGCGAATTCCTTTTTCCGCACCGGCAGGCCGTAGTGGGCGATGAAGTTGTAATGGGTCAGCGCGGAAGCGGTCGCGACGACCTTGGCGCCGCTGACGATGAGCCCGCCGTCGGTCTCCTTCTCCACATGGATGAAGACGTCGGCCACCTCGTCCGGTGGGCGCGAACGATCCACCGGAGGGTGCACGATCGCGTGGTTCCAGTACAGCACCTTCTCCTGGGATTCCTTGTACCAGCGCCTGGCGTTGTCCGCGAACGGACCGTAGTACTCGGCGTTCGCTCCGAGTGTGCCGAGGAACGCGGCCTTGTAGTCGGGGCTGCGGCCCATCCAGCCGTAGCTCAGGCGAGCCCACGCCGCGATGGCGCGCTGATCGGCGACCAGGTCCTCGACGGTGTGCGGAGTGGTGAAGAACCGGTGGGTGTAGCCGTCGCTTCCAGTGTCGGTCGGCGCTGTGAGCACGCCTTGCTGCTCCGGATCGTGCAGTGAGTCGTAGAGACGCGCTGTCATCCGGACAGGATTCCGGAACGCCGGATGGGTGGTGACGTCCTTGACCCGCTCGCCGTAGATGAAGACTTCCCTGCCGTCACGGAGACTTTCGATGTATTCGTCGCCGGTGAAGGGGCGCGTTCGCCGGGGAACGGCGTGGGGATCGGGCTCGTGAAGCGCGGTCATCGATGGCCTTCCCGCAGGGTTGTCGGAGCTGGACGAGCGTTAGACTTCCGCGCGGCCGCAGTGCCACGGCTTGGCGTTCTTCGATGCCGCCATCGCCGATCCTCCGGCCGCCGCTCCGCCGAACACGGCAGGCGAGACGCCGTCCGCCGCGTCGGGATCTGAAGGCGCCGTGAAAGAATGTTGCGTCCCTTGGGCGAAGAAGACGTTCGGGGCGAGGCTCTCCCTCGGCATGCCCGTGTTCAGCGCGATGAGGTCACCGAGCGACTTCCGGTAGTCGATTTTATAGGTGCGCTTGATATAGGACAGCAGGGGATAGTTGGCGTAGAAGAATCGGTCGCCATCGCGCAGTGCCGCGAACTGCTTGCGCCAGATGGCCAGCTGCAACTCGCCGAACTGCGAGCCGGGGAGATGTCGTTCCGCGACCATGCCGACGAAGGCGTCCACTTTGTCCACGCTGCCGTAGATCGCCTTGAGCCGGGCCGCCAGGGTGCTGCGCCGCACACCCTTGGTGGCGTTGTCCGCTTCGACGGTCGTGGGCTTTCCGTGGATGTCGTACAGGGCCGTGTATTCGAGGCTGCGCGGGTCGTTGATCTCGTCGCCGGGGGTGAGACCGGCGGACTTGAACTCCTCGGTGTTCTCACCGGTGATCGACCGGAACGACTTCTTCGGGGGCAGGCCGTACGCCACGCGGAGCTGGTTGTAGGTCGGGATGCCGTGGTCGCGGCCTCGCTGGATGTCGACCGCGGCGAGGTCGTTCACGCCGTGGACGCCCGGCTCGAGTTCGAAGACGAAGCTGCGCAGCATGTCGCCGATCAGTTCGTCGTTCTTGACGTGAGGCTTCAAGCCGATTCCGTGCAGCAGCGGTCCCAGCTGAACCTTTTCGACGAGATCAGGGTTGAACATCGTCTTTTCGGCCAGCGGAAGGACCATGTGGGCCTTGCCGTGTGCGACGTTCACCGTGAGGCCCAGCGCGCGCAGCTCGTCGAGGGTGGCCTTGCTGTAGCGGCCGGCGTCGGTTTCGACGTGGATGTCGTTGCGGATCAGGCTGTGCGCCCGGTATCCGACAGTGGCGAACTCGTTGGAGATGCCGGTGTCGACGCCGGGGTTGTAGCCCGTGTAGCGAGGAAGCTTGACGCCCATCGCGGGCAGGAATTCGTTGAAGGTGATGTACTGCTGCTCCGCGATGACGACGGCCCTGGCGACCTGGAACCGGTCCTGCTCCGACATCCATTTCGGCAGGAGGGCCACGATCCGGTTGTGCTCGCGGGCGAACAGTGTCTGAACCGCGGTCAGCATCGGGTTCTCGTTGGAACGCTGGTCTCCCGTGACCACGGGAGCGCCCGGGTCGGGCTGCGAACCCTGCACCATCGTCGGAGCGGTGTCGACGTTGCCGCGACTGCGCTTCCGGGGCAGGTGATTGCCCGGCATCAGCAGCCGCGCGCCTTCGCGCTCGGGATTCCCGTCGGCGGGCCCTTCCCGTAGCCAGTTCAAGCGACTGGCGGAGGTTCCGTACACGGCCGAGGCGTCGATGTACGAGCTGATCTGGTTGATCTGATCACGGGGATTGGTCTCACCGGTGCCGGCGGCGGGGATCGACCGCTCGAAGAAGAGGACACCCAGGTTGTTGGGATACTTGTCGATCGGGTCGTTGGAATCGACCGGGATATTGGCGGTCTCCCCGGGTTCTCCCGTTTGCCGCCTGCCGAGGCGCATGGCGCAGGTGTGGTCGAGGAACTGCCCCCACGCGAAGGCCCAGGCGCTGACATTCCGCTCCGAGTACAGATGCACTCCGGTGTCGTTGAAGATCCGGTTGCTCACGTACCGGGGATTGGGCCCTAAGGGCTGCTCGCCACGGCCGTCGGAATAGTTCGCCGGAGCCACCCGGGGGTACACGGTTCCCGCCAGACCCCAGGTCGGGTGGAGCTGGTTGTTGCCGACGCCGCTCAGGCTGCGCGTTTCCCACTTGCCCAAGACGGCGTCACCGGCGTCCTCGGCGTTGGCTACACCGTCGAGCGGACGCATGCCCAACGTGAATGCCGCCGTCGCCCCCGCGGCGGTTCCCGTGACCAGAAAGCGCCTGCGCGAGATTGCACACATAATTTCCTCCCAGGCCGATAAGGCCGGTGCCGTCGAGTCCGCAACAGCCGGTCGGAGTCCTGAACTCGCGTCCGATCCGAACCGATCCAATCCGTTCCCAGTCTGGCACCGTTCCCAGACGGCACCTCTCGTATCCTGCTCGCACAGCCGGAGGTGAGAACGCGGCCCATGAGTGGTAATGACGGTCAGGGTGGACCCTTGTCGTCGAAGTCACCCTGGTGCCTGAGGTGGCGCGGCACCGCACTCGCGTGCTCAGACCCCGCACACGCGAGTTACGTGCTCAAGCACGCGAGTTACGGCTTCAAGCACGCGAGTTACGTGCTCAAGCACGCAAGTCACGCCGCCGCGCTCGGTCCTGACATCCGTGCGTTTCGCGGTACCTTGCCCTGAAGGAAAAACACGGAAGAGGAGTTCGGATGGCTTTGACCGACGCGGTCTTGGAAACGCGGCTGCCGGCGCAGGATCTCGATCGGGCCCGACGCTGGTACGCGGAGAAGCTCGGTCTGGATCCCGTGGACGAACGACCCGGCGGGTTGCGATATCGCTGCGGACCGACAGTGTTCTGCCTGTTCGCTTCCAGCGGCGCCTCCGACGGTTCGTTCACCCAGCTGGCCTTCGAAGTCGACGACATCGAGGCCGAGGTCGCGGAATTGCGCACCCGCGGGGTCGTATTCGAAGAATATGACTTTCCGGGCTTCCGCACGGTGAACGGGATCGTCGACATCGACGACAACTATCCGAGCCGGGGCAGCGGCGAGCGCGGGGCGTTCTTTCGCGATTGCGAGGGCAACATGATCTCGCTCGGCCAGCCCGTGGGAGCTTCGGCGCCGGACGAGGCAGCGCCGAAGCTGCGCAGCACCAGCGTGTTGCTCGGCTCCGCGGATCCCGAACGGCTACGCGGTTTCTACGAGCGCGTGTTCGAGGTTGAGCCCGTCGAAGGCTGGCTTCAGCTGGGCACTGTCAGCCTGCTCGTGGACGGCCGCGACGACGTCGCCACCCGCACCGCCGAACCGGGCCGGGTGCTGCTCACCGTCGACACCGACGACGCTAAGACGATCGTGCAGCGACTGCGGGCCGAGGGAGCGCCGGTGGTGAGCGATCTGGAAGAGCGTCCGGACGGTCACTTCAGCACTTTCGAGGACCCCGACGGAAACCACGTCCAGGTGATCCAGCTGAACGAGGCGTACTTCGCCCGTCTCGGCGACGTGCCGGCCTGATGTCGTGGCGAAGGCCTCTTTCCCCGGCGACTGGGGAAAGAGGCCTTCTGCTTCAGGCGGCGCGCCGTGTTCCGTCTCGCCGTTCGACGGGTACGGCGTGGACCGCAGGCCCAGGCGCGGGCCGCCGGACGGCATGCCGCAAAACCTTGGCGACCATGCCGGGCCGCATCAGTGCGGTCGGCGCGTCCATCAGGCCCGCGATGCGCAGGTAGGCATCGGTGACTCTCGGGTCCTTGGTGGCGGCGTACTGTACGCGCGCGATGAAGGAGTTCCCGATCCGTACCTTGGGCGTGCGTTTCCCTTCCACACCGGGGAAGTCGAGGTCACCACCCGCGGAGATCTCCCACGGGACGTCCACGATGCGTGCGATGTCACGCAGATAGGCGGCGGGGTCGACGACACCCCCATTGCGGTAGAGGTGATCCCGCAACGTGATCGCCTCCAGCGCGGCCACGCTCATACCCTGCCCGTAGACCGGGTTGAAGCTGCACACCGAGTCACCGAGCAGCAGCAGCCCGGCGGGGAAGCGGGTCAGGCGTTCGTAGCGGCGCCGGACGCTGGCGGGGAACTGGAAGGTGACCGGATCGGTGAGTGCTTCGCCGTCGGCGACGGCCTCGTAGATCTCCGGAATAGGCAGCGAGCGGGCGAACTCCAGGAATCCCTCCGAGTCGGTGGGTGGTTGGTCGCCGAGGAGCCCGGTGAGGGACAGAATGCAGACGTCGCGGCCGATCTGGCCGAAGAAGGCCCCGCGCGGGTGCGCGGGTGAGGCGACCGGGTTGATCGACTGCACTCCCTCAAACCATTCCGGCTGGGTGCGGTAGATCCGTGAGGTGTAGGCGAGCCCGACCGATACCCGGTCCTCCTCAGGGCGCCGGTAGCCGAGTTGGGCCAGCCAGGCCGGTGTCCGCGAGCCGCGTCCGGTGGCGTCGACGACCAGGTCCGCCGTCAGCTCCTGCTCGTCGGATCCGGGCGCCCGCTTCTGAACCTTCACGCCAGTGACGCGGTCTTTGCCCGGCGAGGTCAGCAATCCGACGATGTCGTGGCCCTCCATGAAAGTCACGGTGGGCAGCGCGGCCACTCGCGCACGGACGCATCCCTCCAGAAACGGTCGTGGCGCGGTGACCGAGACCAGTCCGGTGCGCGCGGGCGCCAGTTTGCGGCCGTTGAAGTACCAGCGCATCTCGCCGAGGTCCCCGATCGGTACGCCCGCGGCCGCCAGTTCCTCGGTGAGGCCGGGGAACAGCTCTTCGAGAACGAGTTGCCCGCGTCCGTGCAAGCTGTGGGCGTGCTGGGTGTGCGGAGTGCCCCGCCTCACTTCGTGCACACCGACCACGGTGTCCCGGTCCACCACGAGAACTTCGCGGTATGTCTCGGCGAGCACACGAGCGGCCAGCACACCGGCGATACTGCCCCCGAGGACCACCGCCCGCTCTCCCGCGTAGTTACCCATCGGGCATCCCTCCTCGTTGCGCAGATGGACTGAATTTCGTCCAATCATGCGCCCCGTCGAGAGTGTCTGACCACTTCATGGTTGCCCTACGAAAGACGTCACATTCTGAGGCGTCGACGGCGTTGCACCTGCGCCAGGGCGGGGTTGGCGGGTACGGATTCCTCGACGGCGGGACCGAATACGCCATCTCCGCGTTGCCACGGTGAACCGCGGATACGTCGTGCACGATCGCGATGTCGCGGCGTGGCCGGGCATGCCGCTGTGTGGCAGGACGCCGGTCACCGCCTTGGTGGCGGCGCCCCTTGAGACAGTGGAACCCGTCCAGGCGGTCGAGCACGTCCTTCACCGCGAGCATCGCCAGGTTGAAGACCGTGCCGAGGAGGTGTCCGTCCTGGAAGAACATCGGCGTGACCATCCGCCACCACTCGCCGGCGGCCAATGCGGCCGGGTCGCGGCGGAACTGCCCCAGCAGCTCCGGGCGCGCCATCTGCGCCACGCCGGCTGCCGCGGTGACCAGCCAGACGGCTGCGGTGGCCACCGGCTTGCGCGCGCGGCGTCCCATCGCGGCCGGCAGCCGGTCCAGCGTGACGGTGATCGTCGCCTCGGTCATGCCAGGAACTTCTGCCAGGATGCGGCCCGGCAGGTCGTTCGGATGTCAGTCGGCGGGCATGACATTTGTCCTGGACATCGGTACACCGCTGGGCGGAGGACGGCGCCACCCGGCCAGCGGTGAGGCTCCGAAGACACCGGCGTTCAACGGGTCGAGGCCGAACCGCATACGCTCCTCGAATGCTCCAGAACAGGTCCCCCGAACGACTGGTGTTCTTTACCGACGCCGTCGTCGCAATTGCGATCACCCTGCTGGTCCTGCCGCTTGTCGAGGCTGTTCCGGACGCCGTTGCGCAGCATCTCGACCCAGCCGCCGTGATCAGCGAGAACCAGGGGAAAATCTACGGATTCCTGCTCAGCTTCGCGGTGATCGCCCGACTTTGGGTCGTGCATCACCACGTGTTCGAGCAGGTGAAGGCGTACAGCAAGCCGTTGATGGTGACGAACTTCGGCTGGGTACTGACGATCGTGGTGCTTCCATTCCCGACCGAGGTGGCGGGTTTGTACGGCAATGACCGGTTTACCTCGTCGCTCTACATCGGCACGATCCTGGTCGCCTCTCTGTTCCAACTGGTGATGGTGCTGATCATCCGGCGCGACCCGGCCCTGCGGGACGAGGACAGCGAACTCGCGCGAGCGCCGCTGTTCGACACGTCTGTCAACACGGCTTTGCTGGCGGTCGCGTTCGTGGTGGCCGCGCTGGTGCCGCACGCGGGGTACTACATGCTCCTGCTCCTGCTACTACCGGCGATCATCACGCGGTTCCGCAAGACCAAGAGCGCCGCGGCGGAGGTGGATGCCTAGTACCTGGAGCGCCCGCACATCGGCATGTGCGGGCGTTTGCAGAGACGCGGGCTCAGCGGCATGAGCGGACGGCGCGTCTCGGGTAGCCATTCGAGAAAGCACGGATCCGGCTGTCCCGTACCTTTGCCAGGAACCTGTGAGCCTGGGCAACGGCGAAGCGTACGACCGTGGAGATACGCGGTATTCCACGTCTTGGAGAAACGGACCCAGGAGATCCACGAGTGGGTCGTGTTCTCTTGAGGGGGACTGTCGTGCGGGACTGTGTGGATTTCGGATCATCCAACGCGTCAGAATCCACACGGTCACCGGATGTGGTCCGGTATCGAGGCACCGAATCGCCACTGACGGCCCACCCTATGCCGCCACCGCGCCGGGAAACCAGGGGCCACGATCGGTGTTGTAACCCGTCTTGAGCTGCACGTACATGATCCGCCTCGACATGGCGTGGAGAATAAACCGGCACACCAGCCCGCCGCACCGCAATTACTCGACATTTTCATCCATGCACGCCGTCATGTCCGCCATTGGCCGGACGAGCACCATGCGGCATGAGAGTGCGTTGCAGCGTGGTCGCCTCACATTAATTTCCTTGGCTCCACTGTGCGGCGTGTTCGAGGGAGTCAGCGCTCGTACCAGGACTGCCTCAGCGGCTGAGGTCGTCGGCCCTCTGCTCGGCCGGGTGGGACGCTGCCAGCCGCTGGCAGTCCTTCTCGGAGATCGGAAGCGTGGTGTACTCGAGCAGCGATTTGCCGGTCGGCCGCCAGCCGCCGTCCGGTGTGGCCTGGTGCCTGGGCTCGCTGTGACCGACTTGTTCGCGGGGTTGGCGGCCAGGGCGGAGGCGTGACTCGCGTGCTCAAGCACGTAACTCGCGTGCTTGAAGGCGTAACTCGCGTGCTTGAGCACGTAACTCGCGTGCTTGAAGAGGGATCTCACGTGCTGGACGCCGAACTCGGTGTGCGGAGTCTGAGCACGCGAGATACGGCTCTGAGCACGCGAGTGCGGTGCCGCGCCACCCCAGGCGCCACTTCGCCCGAAGGCGCCACGTTTGCCTAGAACGCGCATTGCCACTCACGATCCCCAGTCGAGGCCGCACATCTAGGTAGTATTCGGACGTCCAGCCGTCGATAAGCGTCCTTTGTGGACACGGTACGATAGTGGTGCTTCACCAATACCCACCAAATTCCATGGTCCCTCGTTCGGATCGACCTGCGGGCATTTTGATCCAGTCCGGGCTGGCGTCCTTTGTCCTCAGCAGGTTGAAGGGGCGGAAGTCGGCGAAGTAGGCTGCCCCGCTACGTAACGGAAACTTTCCGAACACCGCGACAGTCACCCTCAAGATGTCCCGGTGAAGTACTTCGAGGTGGCGAGCCGGTTGAGCAGGCTGATGCGTCCGTGGTTCGGCACGGATCGGATGGGGTGGCCGGCGAGACCCCAGTGCCGCAGCAGTGCATTGGCCGCGGCCCAGCCGGTCGCGGCCGCGCGTTCCATGAGGGCCACCGGCAGGTCGATCCGGACGCCGTCTCCCGCGAGTACCAAGGCCACTTCGGGGGTCTCCACTGTGGGCCGCCGGGCGAAGTCGCCGAGTCCGAACAGCGGACAGTCTTGGCGCCACAACGTTTTCTCGCCGACGACGCACGCGTCCCGGGTCTCCGGGTAAATTTCATGGAGACGCTTTTCCAAGGCTTTCTCCAACCGGCTGGAGTCCTTTGTGGTGGCCGCGTAGGCGTGTAGTTCCACCACCGAACCGCCGGTGCGAGCGGCCCAGCGCCGGGCTTCTCCCTCGTATCGGTCGAGCAGGCTGATGTTGTCCAGTGGAGGGACGCTGCCGGTGCCGAGGAACGGCGACCGCTGTGCTGCGACAGGACGGTCGAGCCAGAGCCGCCGGACCAGGAACGGCGGAGCTGTGCGTAATTGCCCGATCGCGGTCCGCCAAGCCTCGGTCCCGACAGTGGGGGAGGCTTCGACGACTGTACGCAGCGCGGCGACATCGCAGGCGAGGACAATGCCGTCGAAGTGCTCCGTGCTGCCACCGGTCTCGACTTCGAAGCCGTCTCTGTCCTGGCCGAGAGCTGTGACGGGCGTGCCGGTGCGGATGTCGACGCGGCGGCTGGCGAGGTAGCCGGCGAGCGGATCCCACAGCGCCTGAGGGAACGGTTCGGTCGGCACATCGAAGACGAGACCTTCGCTGGATCCCAGAAAGTACAGGTGGAACATGGTCGCCAGTTCCGCGGCAGACAGATCGTGCGGGTCGGCGAAGAAACTGCGGGAGAACACTTCGAACGCGAGGTGTTGTGCGGCCGCCGGGAAGTTGATCGCTTCGAGGAAGGAGGAGGCGTCGGTGCGGTCGAGCCGGTGGTAGGTGTCGGGCACGCTGACCGTCGCCAGGGGCAGGGCGTCGCGGCCGCTGATCCGGAGCAGGTCCTTGAGGGTGAAGGTCGGGCTTCGCCAGGCGAACGCCAGCGCGTTCCAGGGTGGTGTGCGGGGGAGTCCGGCGAAGGTGTCGGTGCGCCCGTGGGAGTCGAGCAGCGGGTAGTCGGCCAGTGCGGTGAGCCGGTCGAGATGAGGATCGGTGCGCGTCAGCAGTGCACGCAAGTTGTAGTACTGGCGGAAGAACGCGTGGAATCCGCGGCTCATCGTCACCGAGGTGCCGTCAGGCAGCTGTTCCCGCCAGCCGCCGACACGCCCGCCGAGATGATTTTCGCGTTCGAAGACGGTGACGTCGACGCCGCGTTCGGCCAGTCCGGTCGCCGCGGTGAGCCCTGCGATGCCGCCACCCACGACCGCCACGGTCGGGCGTTCGCCGAGCTGGCCGGCGTCGGCAAGGCCGCGTGGTGCCGGGCGGGTGACGACCTTCGGGTCCTGTGGCCGGGTCACGAGGTCTCCTGCGGGGCGGTGCCGACGACGGTGTGCACGATGTCCCGTTGCCAGCCGGGGACGGTCGCGGTGTGGATGTCGATGAACCCGGCGTCGGTGAGACGCTGGGCGAGTGCGCGGAGCCCGTCGAACTCGAGAACACTGCGGCGAAGGTGGCGGTAGAGCGTCGCGTCACCGGTGGTGAGCTTCCCGAGAGGGATGATCACGCCCGCGCACACGGCGTTCCAGATCCAGCGGGCTCGCCGCGAGTCGCGGACCGAGTACTCATGCACGGCGATCCGGCCGCCGGGCCGGAGCAGACCCCGCAGGCGGCGCAGTTGCGCGGTCGGGTCGGTGAGGTTGCGCAGCAGGTACGCCGCCAGGATCGCGTCGAAAGGTCCAGTGACTCCGGCGAGCTCCTCGACCGGGGTGTGCACGAACTCGACAGAAGGTGGCCAGCTCTTCGCGCGAGCCCTGGCCAGCATCTCGGCGGACGCGTCGAACGCCGTGATCCGCGCGGCCGGTGCCACGAACGACAAAGCGGCCGTCGACGCCCCCGTCCCGCAGCCCGCGTCGAGCAGGCGCAAACCGGGCGCTCGCAGTGGAATGTCCAGCCTCAGGGCGGAAAGCCGGAGGTGTTGGTGATAGCCGGGATTGGCGCCGACCAGCCGGTCGTACCAGCGTGCCTCCGTGTCGAACGCCGACGGCACCGAATCGCGCGGCAGGCCGTCTTTGGCCAGCTCGTTCATCGTGCCGCCTCTCGTGGCCGGGCCCGTTCCCACAACAGCAGCACCGCTGTCACCAGCGCGTAGCCGAAGAGAAAGTCCTCGACCGGGATGTCCCAAGGGAAGCGCCAACCGGTGATGTGCTCGGGTGCGTAGAGGACGATCGGGGCGGACAGCTTCGTCAGCCAGCCGTCGACCGGTATCTGGAAGCCGGTGACGATGGTCATCGTGAGCCAATAGGCGAGCTTGCGGAACAACCCGGTCTTCAGCACAGCCAGCTCGAAGGCCACGACCACGATCATCGCCGCGACGGCCGGGAGGGTGTAGCCCCACGGGATCATCGCCTGCCCACCTGTCCACCGCGTTGCCGGATCGCCGCCAGCGTGAGCTGCACCATCTCGTACGTCAGCACGCCGCATACCGGGATGACAATGAAGAACAGGATCTCTTCCAGCGGGATGGCGAACGGGGCGTTGACACCGGTGACGAATTCGGGCGCGTAGTCCCAGACTCCGGCCGCGATGGCCAGCGCGTCCCAGACCAGGAATACCATCGCCACCGGAAACACCGCGCGGGCGAGCCGCTTCGGCTGCCGGTAGACGCGGGCCCCGGCGAACTCCAGTGGCAGGGTCACCAGAACGCACGCGGTCAGCACGATCAGGTATTCGGCCTTGCCCATTCAGTCCACCGCCGATGGGGGAGCGGGCGCGGGATGCCTGGTGCGGGCCCAACGCGAACGCGCCAGCGCGCGGCAGCCGACCGAGAGCCGACGGCGCCGGGACACCGTGGCGCGGCCGGCGAAGACGTCGTGATTCGCCTCTTCGATCCGATCGAGGATCTGCCCGTACAGGGTGGCGGCGGTGGCGACGCAGGGTCGCGAGACCGGATGCAGCATCGCGATGCCCGGCCGCGCATCGGCGTAGATTTCCCGGGTGATGGCGATCTGCTCCTTGATCGCGGCCCGCACGGGTGCGTCGGCCCGGCCGTGTTCCGCGCACCAGGAGAGCCGTTCGCGATCGACGTCGTGTGCCTTGAGTTCGTCGGCGGGAAGGTAGACGCGTCCGCGCGCGAAGTCCTCGGCGACGTCGCGAAGGAAGTTGGTGAGCTGGAACGCTTTGCCGAGCGCGGCGGCTCTCGGAGCCGCTTCTTCGCGAGGAGACACCGCACCGAGGATCGGGAGCACCTGCAGGCCGATCACCTCGGCTGAGCCGTGTACGTAGACGTCGAGGTCTTCGCGGGTGGCGTAGTCGGTCACGCTCAGATCCATCCTCATCGACGTGAAGAAAGCGCGGAAAAGCCGTTCCTCCAACTGATACCTGGCGGCCGTGTCGATCACGGCGGTCAGCAAGGGATCTTCGCTCACGGTCGAGGCCAGGTCGGTGCGGAAGCGTTCCTCCACTTCGGACAAGCGAGCGGCCAGAGATCGGGGTGTGTCTTCGGGATCGGGCTCGTCGACGATGTCGTCCAGCCAGCGAGCGAAGCCGTAGAGCGCGTGGACGGCGGGTCGTTGCGCCGGGGTCAGCATGCGGGTCGCCAGGAAGTACGTGCGGCCGTGGCGGGCATTCAGGCTGCGGCACCAGGTGTAGGCGCGTCGCAGCCCGGGGTCGTGGATTCCGGCGGCGTTCAGTTCACCGCGGGTCATCGGTTCGCCTCCGCCGCGAGATCGACCATGCGTGAGCGCCGGCCGTCGGGCACACCGGTGATCCGGTCGGCGGCCAGCCTGCCGGAGATCAGCACGGTCGGCACACCCACTCCTGGCACGGTCGCGCCTCCGGCGAGCACGACGTTCTCGGTGCTACGCGGGAGGTTGCCGGGCCGGAACGGACCGGTTTGACCGAAGGAATGCGAGTAGCTGAACGGTGTTCCGGCCACCAGGCCCCGGGCCGCCCAGTCCGCGGGGCTGATGATCTCGGTGAAGTCGGGTTCGAAGTCCGGCAGCTGTCGTCGGCGTGCCACGGCAAGGATCTCCTCCGCGTAGGGACCCGCTTCGGTCGCCCAGTCCGCCGGTCCACGGTCCAAGTTCGGTACCGGAGCGAGGATGGAGTAGAGCTGACGGCCGGGTGGTGCGAGTCCGGGGTCGGTCGCGGTCGGCCGGGTGATCAGCAGTGACGGATCGGTCATCCGGCGTCCGGTGGTGATGAGTTCGTCGAAGGTCGAGCGCCAGCCCTTCCCGAACGAAATGGTGTGGTGCCCGACTTCCGGGTGGTCGCCGGGCCCGCCGGTGTGCACGATCAGCGCCGACGGCGCGGGCCGAAGCGGAACGGGACGTCTAGGGCTCCGGCCGAGAAGGCGGTAGCTCTCCGGTAGCTCGGTCGTCAGCACGACCGCGTCGCACGGATGACGTTCGCCACCCGCGGTCCGGACGGCGGTGACCCGGCCGCCCTTGCGTTCGAGCGCCTGGACCGGGTCGCTGTAGTGAAATTCGACGCCGTTCGCGGCGGATACCCTGGCAAGTGCCTGGGGGAGTGCCGCGATACCGCCGGGCGGGAAGTACACGCCGCCGATGGTGTCCATGTAGGAGATGACCGCGTAAAGCGCCAGCGCCCGCATCGGCGACTCGCCCGCGTAGAGCGCTTGGAAAGTGAAGACCCGCTTCAGCCGCTCGTCGGACAGGAACGAACCGATCTTGCCGTCGAGCCGCCGGAAGCCGCCTAGCGCCACTAGCCGCGCGAGGTCGGGCTTGAGCATGCCCAGCGGTGAGTCGATGTTGGAGTCGATGAACCGGGTGAACTCGGTTCGGTAGAGCCGGGTCAGCCACTCGCGCAGCCGGACATAACCCGTGGCCTCCGTGGGACCGGCGAACTTCCGCACCGCGTCGGTCATCGCGGCCGCGTCGGTGTGCACGGGAAGCTTGCTGCCGTCGGCGAAGTGCGCGACATAGGCCGGATCCAGTCGAGTCAGCGGCAGTTCGTCGCGCAGTTCCGCGCCCACTGCGCCGAAGGTGTCTTGCAGGATCGACGGCATGGTCAGCACGGTTGGTCCGGTGTCGAGCAGATAGCCCTTCCGCTCGGCGCGTCCCGCGCGGCCACCGGGAGCCGGATCCCGCTCGAGAACGGTGACTTCGCGGCCCCGGCCCGCCAGGTGCAGTGCCGCGGCCAGACCGGACAGTCCCGCTCCCACCACGACGATCCGGTCCGTCCGGCCGGGCACGGATTTCATTGGTCGCGCTCCGTGCACCTGACGGCCAGAATGGAGAGTGAATCCGCGGCGTGCGGGGGGAAGAGGGCGGGGTCGATCGCCGCGACGGCCTTATCTGCGCGTTCCCTGATGAGTTCGCCGAGACGATCGCGAGCCCCGGACGTCACGATGAGCCGGCGCCAGCGGGACACGGCTTCGTCATCCACTGTGGGAAGCGCGAGCAGTTCGTCGAGTTCCGCGCGCTGTCGCCGGTCGGCCATCTCGGCGGCGAGCACCACGACGCTGGACGCTTTCCGGTCGCGAAGGTCTTGGCCGGCGGGTTTTCCGGTGACCGCTGGGTCTCCGAAGACGCCGAGCAGGTCGTCCCGGAACTGGAACGCCTCGCCCACCAGTTCGCCGTAGTCGGCGAGGGCGTCCAGGACGTCCGGCCCGCAACCGGCCAGAGCCGCGCCGAACTCCAACGGCCTGCGGACGGTGTAGTTGCCCGACTTCCGGCGCAGGACGTCGAGAAGGGTTTCCCAGCTGGGGAATTCCCTTGCGTCGTTGACAAGGTCGGCAAGCTGCCCCACGGCCAGTTCAGCGCGCATCAGGTCGTATCTTGGCCAGCCACGCGACAGGCTCTCGGTGTCCAGGCCGGATTCCCGGAGCATCTGCTCCGACCAGACCAGGAACAGATCTCCGAACAGCGTCGCCGCGGATTCGCCGAACCGGTCGGCGGATCCGCTCCAGCCCTGTTCGCTGTGCCAGCGCGCGAACCGTATGTGCAGTGCGGGTCGGCCGCGGCGCAGCAGTGAGCCGTCCATGACATCGTCCTGTGCCAGCGCGAAACAGTGGAGCAATTCCAAGCTCGACGCGGCCCGCAACGCGGCATCCGATTCCGGTCCGCCGCATCGCCAGCCCACATAGGCGAACATCGGGCGCAGCGATTTTCCACCGGCGACGAACTGAGGAATCACGGTTTTCGCGAGTTCGCCTTCACGGTGGCCGGAAAAATGGTCGAGCGCCCGCGCTTCGGCGAAACGGTGTGCTTCAGCCAGGCAACGCTCGCCGAGGGCGTCCAGCCATGCGACCCGCGCCTCCTCCGACGGCATTACGTCCGCCGTGGTGATCGACGCCATCCTTGCCCCCTCAGCCGATCGATAATTCGATTCGCAACCGTTTCATGGCTGGTGCACCATGTCTACTGGATCCGGCGCCACCCCTGCAACCTGAGCGTCATTGGCTGTGAGGCGCGGAGCCCTCGGCTACCCCTGACTTCAGAGAGGTAAACCCGGATCGCTCATGAATCGAAGTGGCCGCCTTGTCAACGAGGGTGGCAAGGTGCCGCCACCCTCCGTGGTCCGGCTCGGCACCCCCGGACTGTGTTCGCGCACACACACTGGGTGAACTCAGTAGACTGGGAGCGCGGATATCTCCGCGACGAAACACAACGCGTAGAGCTTGAAAGTGATGTTGTCGCGTCACGGGTGGTTTCGAATCGCCAGATGCCGTATCCGTAAGTGCGAACATGACCAGTCGTCAGCTGTGTCCAGCGGAGCTCGAGTTCGCGGGTGGCGGGCGCGTCAACGACGGTTTTGGGTGATGGAAACGTGGTGCTGGATGGACGTCGACCAGATGAGCGGCGGTGGCGGCTCTCAAGCGGGTGGTTCGTGGGCCCCCGGTAAGGTCGCCGAGGTGCTGGGCGTTTCGCCGGTCACGCTCCGGACCTGGGCCGCGCGCTACGGCATCGGCCCCACTTTGCGAGCCGATGGACGCCATCGCCGGTACTCCGACGCGGACATCCGCCGACTGCAGCATATGCAACGGCTCATCGATCGGGGTATCCGCGCCCGCGAGGCCGCCGCGGCGGCGTTCTCGGGCGTCGACGAGGCGATTCCCGAGATCTCGATCGCCCGGCGGGTCGACGAGATCGAACAGGCCGCGGAAGACCTCAGTTTCGTATCCATCGCGGCGTTGCTGGACGAGACCCTCGGCGCCTTGGGCGCGGCGGCCATGTGGACAGAGGTGCTGTTGCCGATCCTGCGCAACCTCGGCGGCCGCTGGCTTCGGGGGGATGTGTGCTTCGAGTCGGAGTGGGCCCTCACCACCGAGGTGTCCCTGGCGCTCCAGCGTTACGTCGCCCGGTTCGCCAAGACGCCTTCGGAACGCGGAGTGCTCATAGCCTGCTGTCCGGACGAACGGCACAGCCTGCCGGTCGAAGTCCTGCGAGCGTCGATGGTGGAGGTCGGTATCCCCGCGGTCTATCTCGGCCAGATGGTGCCCGCGGAGACCATGGTCGGCATGGCCTCCAAAGTGGATCCGACGCTGATCGTGCTGTGGTCGATGTCCGCCAACACCGTCGACGACCTGCTCTGTCAGCGGTTGCAGCGCCGCGGGTTCGAGGTCGTCGTCGCAGGTCCGGGCTGGGAGGGACTCAACGCGCACGATGCCCGCTGGGTGAACAACCTCGCGGACGCCTTGGACCTCGCGGCAGAGCGCTTGAAGGCTTGAACCGCTCGCGGAACCGTTGCGGAATCGCTTCACGTGCCAGAAAATGAGCTTGGCACGGGCCATTCCGGCCGGTCTCGCAGGTCAGGAGGGTTTCTGGTGGGTTTCAGGCGGCAGGTGGTCGAGCGGTGGCCGGCGAAGTGGCCGGTCCAGCCGTTCCGCGAACCGACCTGGGCCCGGCAGGACCCGACGTACCGCGAATGCAGCCCCGCTCTGATCGACGCAGCGGTCAAGCGCGCTGATTCCCGGCCTGCGGGCAATTGGTTCGTCGTCGCGGCCAGTCGCGAGATCGGCGAGGACCGGCCGAGTGGTGTACGGGCCGCCGGCAGAGAACTGGTCGCTTGGCGTGGTGTCGACGGTGGCCTGACCATCGGTCCCGGTGCGTGTCCTCATCTCGGCGCCCCGCTGGATCAGGCTCGTGTCCACTGTGGAGAACTGGTATGCCGCTGGCATGGGCTTCGAGTCGGGCCGGAGCGCTCTGGCTGGTCGCCATTGCCGTCCTACGACGACGGTGTGCTGGTCTGGGTCCGGCTCGATCGCTTCGGGGGCGAAACGCCGACGGAACAGCCGATCGTGCCCACCCGTCCTCAAGGCGGCTTGGCGGTCGACGCGGTCGCGACGCTGACCGGGATCTGTGAACCGGTGGACATCGTCGCGAACCGTCTCGACCCGTGGCACGGCGCCTGGTTCCATCCGTACTCGTTCACGCGGCTGCGGGTTCTGGCCGCTCCGCGAGGCAACGACGTCGCCGACGCCGACGACAAGTTCGTCGTCGAAGTGACCTTCCGGATCGCCGGGAAGCTGGGCGTGCCGGTGATCGCCGAGTTCACCTGCCCGGAACCACGAACGGTCCTGATGACCATCGTCGACGGCGAGGGTGCGGGCAGCGTGGTCGAAACACACGCCACCCCACTCGGGGAAGGTTCTGACGGCCGCCCTCGCACCGCTGTGATCGAGGCGACGATCGCGACGTCTGACCGGCCTGGTTTCGCCAACGCGGCCAGGATCGCGCCGGTACTGCGTCCGATGATGCGGCGCGCGTCGGCGCGTCTCTGGCGGGACGACCTCGCTTACGCCGAGCGGCGCTATGCCTTGCGGGCGGGTCACACCTGACTTGCCGTGCTGGACTGGGATCCCGTCGGTGTCGCACACCCTTGTCAGGCTCTTCGAGGACTGAGGACGGCCGAAGGGGGGCGACCGCATCGGCGGTCGCCCCCCTTCGCTGTCTGATCAGAGGTTCTTTTCGAAGAAGGTACCCAGCTTCGCCAGCGCCTGGTCGACGTACTTCGGCTGGTCGTACAGGTCGTAGTGGCTCGCGCCCTGGACGATGAAGATGTCCTTCTTTTCCGAGCGGGCCCGGTCGAACAGTTCGAATCCGTCCCGGTAGGACCCGAAGCCGCCCGGCACGTCACCGACGATGACCTGCAGCGGCTGCGTCAGCAGCACTTCGGCGAGGTGGAAGGCGTCGAAGCCGACCGCCGCTTCGAGGCCGGAGAAGCGCAGCTTGTTGGGAGAGCCGGCGCTCTGCCCCCTGGGGGTGGTGTAGTACTCGACGGCGTTGACGATGTCGACGTCGGTGATTCCGGCCTTTTCCCGCTCCTCGACCGAGGAAGGGATGTAGGTCGTGATGTGCGGCTCCGCGCCCCGGGCCTCGGCCGTGCGTTGCTTGCCGATCGCCTCGAGCGTCGCGACCGCCGCGTTGGCGCTCAGATCACCTTCGCGCATGAGCCGTCCGTAGTTCGCGGCGACCACGGTGCCCAGCGCCTTGATGCGGTGGTCGGTCATCGTGGCGTTCGCGGCGTAGCCACCGCCGCCGCAGACACCGACCACGCCGATGCGGTCTTCGTCGACGTAGTCCAGCGTCACCAGGTAGTCGATCGCGCAGCGGAAGTCCTCGACCCGGGTGGCGGGGTCTTCGAGGTAGCGCGGCTCGCCGCCGCTGGCGCCCTGGTGCGACGCGTCGAACGCCAAGGTCACGTAGCCGAGCTCGGTCAGCCGTTCGGCGTAGATGCTGCCGGACGTCTGCTCCTTGCAGCTGCTGATCGGGTGGGCGCAGATGATCGCCGGGTACTTCTTGGCCGGGTCGAAACCCTCCGGGAAGCGGACGTCCGCGGCGACGTCCCAGGTGCGGTTCTTGAACGTCACGGATTCCATGGGTGTTCTCCTCTCGTTCAGGCGGTCAGGTGTTCGCCGAAGAAGCCGGTGAGCTTGGTGACCGCGGGGATGACGTACTTGTCCTGGTCGTAGAGGGCGACGTGGGTGGCGCCGTCGATGACGAACAGCTCCTTGGGACCGTCGGCCTGCTCGATGGCCTCACGGCTGAAGTAACCGGTGTCGGCGTCGGAGCCGATGATCATCAGCAGCGGCCGGGGCGCGATCAGCTTGATCATCGCGTAGGAGTCGTACTGCGCGATCTGGTCGATGCTGCGCAGCGGCCACTCGTTGGTGGAGTTGGCGTGCCCGCCGCGCGGGGTGCGGTAGTAGTCCTGGGCCTCGCGGTACAGGGTGGGAGCTTCCTCAAGCCCTTCGGGGCTTTCCGGCGCCCAGTTCTGCACGGCCGGGGCCTCGCGCCGTGCCTCGGCGGTGCGCAGCGCACCCGCCTGGTCCAGCATCGCCTGGAGGACCTCCGGGCCCTGGGTGCGGCCGAGGCCTTCGACCAGCAGACTGCGGATGTCCACGGCGCTGACCGTGGCGACGGCCTTGATCCGGTGGTCGGTCTGCGCGGCGAACGGGACGTAACCGCCGGACGCGCAGATGCCCAGCGCGCCGATCCTGGCCGGATCGATGTCGTCGCGGGTGGTCAGGTAGGTGACCGCGGCCCGGACGTCCTCGGCACGCTGGAAGGGGTTCTCCAGGCCGCGGGGAAGGCCCTCGCTTTCGCCCTGGTACGCGGCGTCGAACACCAAGGTGGCGTAACCCTCGCGGGCCAGGCGCTCGGCGTAGATCGACGCGGTCTGCTCCTTCACGCCACCGCCAGGGTGGGACACGACGACAGCGGGCAGCGGGGCGCCGGTGTGGTCGTCCGGGGTGAACAGGAGACCGGCCAGCGCGAGCCCGGCGCTCGGGAAGGTGACGTTCGTCTTCATCGTGGGATCTTTCTTTCGACTTCTATTCGGCCGGGCATTTCGTTCGGCCTCGTATCCGAGACTCACACGCGTCGCGTGCTCCTACAATGGGACGGTTCCAGCCCCGCACACCACTGTCCAGGGACACAATTGGCCCAGGCTCCCGAGTTGCGCCTGTTGCGACAATGGGGTCATGAGCAGCGACGACCACACCAACGAACTGGGGGAGTTCCTCAAGGCCCGGCGGTCCGAGGTGAGCCCCCGGACGGTCGGGCTGCCCGAAATCGGGGCGAAACGGCGAGTCAAAGGGCTGCGCCGCGAGGAGGTCGCCCTACTGGCCTCGATCAGCCCCGACTACTACACCCGTATCGAACAGGGCCGCAGGCAGGCGTCCGCGCCGGTGCTCGACGTCCTCGCGCGAGTGTTGCATCTGGACGACGACGAACGCGAATACCTGTTCGAACTCGCCGGAAAAGAAGCCGAACGGCCACGCCGTCAATCCGCGCAGAAGGTGTCGCCACAGTTGCTGCGGGTGCTGGATGAACTGACCACGAGCCCCGCGCTCGTACTGGGCAGGCGAATGGACATACTCGGCTGGAACCGGATGGCTTCCGCACTGCTGGTCGATTTTTCGGAGATCCCGGAAAAGAAGCGGAATTACGTGTGGCTGATGTTCTCCGACACCACTTTCAGGAGCTTGCACGTCGAGTGGGAGGCCATGGCCCGCGCCGCCGTGGCGATGCTCCGGATGGAAGCCGGTCGCAACCCGCACGACCAGCGGATGGCCGCCCTGGTCGGTGAACTGTCCATGAGGGATGAGGACTTCCGCACGTGGTGGGGCGATCACCGCGTCACCGCCCGCGAGCGGGGGAGCAAGACGCTTCGCCACCCCGTCGCGGGCGAGCTGACGCTCGACTGGGACGCGCTCACCTGTACGAGTGATCCCGAACAGCAGCTCATCGTCTGGACCGCCGAGCCCGGCAGCGCCGCCCACGACGGCCTTCGGTTCCTGTCGTCATGGGCGGCGAGTGAAAACCGTTCAGCGGCGTATCACTGAGAACGCGCTACAGCAGTTCGGCGTTGTGCTGGCCGACCGACGGCGCCGCGAGGGGAGCGACGCGGCCGCCGTCGACGAGGATCGGCGACTTCGGGGCCAGGTGCCGATACCGGGTTGGTCGATCTCGCCGAACAGATCGAGGTCGCGGAGGGCACCGCGGCCGAGTTCCTCGAAGGTCCGGTAGCGCTGCCAGAGGATGCGTTGACGATCCAGCGCGGCGGCGGCCTCGTCGAACGTCGTGCTCCGGAACCAGCGGGCCAGCAGCGTAGCGTGCGTGGGGTTCTTAGACTTGGGGTTGCCCGCCACAACCCGCCCCAGCGGCCCGCGGCCCTTCCATCGAACGTTGTCCGTCGGAGCTTCGTCGCCGAAGGCGATCCTGAACGAGTGCTTGCTTAGAACCTCGATCTGAGGTTCTTCGAGTGTCAAGCTTCCGGTCGTGAGGTCGATGCCGACGTCGACTTCTTTGGATACTCCGGATCATTGCAGCATCGGCGACGGGTTCCAGCGCAAGGTGATGCAACCGGTGACTGCGAACTGGTGTGCGCCGGAGCGGCCGACGCGTGGGCCGCGGCTCGGCCGCTGCGCTAGTGAGGTCGGTGGCCGAACCAGGTGTCCAAAGCGACGCTGAGTGATTCGTGGTCGTCCGATGTCCAGGCCGCGACAGCGTCGGGTCGGAGCAGCAGCGGTTCGCTGTTCGTCACCGGAACAACGTCGACCCGGCCGGTCGCGTACTGCGCGAGTTCCCGTGTATGCGGCGTGATCAGGAGCAGTCCGCGGCCAGACCGCATGTGCTCGTGCAGCCGTGACGTCGTGCCGTTGTCGGCCACGAGTTCGAAGTCGGGGCAGTGCCGCCCGACCGGATCCTGCGCGGGGTAGGGAAAGTCGTAGCGCAGGTTCACGGCGGACAGCAGCTCTGTGAAGTACTGGTTCGCCGCCGGAATGTCCATCAATTCCGCGACGATCTCCCGTAGTGCGTCGACATGGGAGCCGGGCGCCAGCAGCGCGGACTGAGCCCGCGTGTTGCGTAGTACTGCTTCGCCCGCGGGATGCCGTTCACGGGTGTAGGTGTCGAGCAGCGCTCCGGGCGCGTCCCCGCGTACGACAGCGGCCAGCTTCCAGCCCAGGTTCATCGCGTCCATCAGGCCGAGGTTCAGGCCCTGCCCGCCGCTGGGCGAATGCACGTGGGCAGCGTCGCCTGCCAGCAACACCCGGTCGCGGCAATAGGTGTCGGCCTGGCGGGCGTGGTCGCTGAACCGGCGGCCGTCGTACAGCTCGTCGATGACGACGTCACCACCGGTGACTCGCCGGATGGCGCCGGCCAGTTCGGCCGCGGTCACCGGACCGGCCGGTTCATCGCCTACCGCGAGCTCGGAGACGCCAGCCATGCTGCCGCCGTACATGAACGTGCCTGCCTGGTACCGCCCCCCGGCGGGAACATCGCCGACGAACCGCGCCCGGCCGGCGATCGACCGCTGCAACGCCGGGGTCCCCGGAAAACCGAACCCGGCGAGCTTGCGGACCGTGCTGCGACCGCCGTCGCAGCCCACCAGGTAGGGCGCGCGCAGCCGTTGCCGGCCCCGCGACGTCGTCACGACGACGGTGACCGCGTCCAGATCGGATTCGAGTCCGACAACCTCGTGCCCGCGCAGAATCGACACCCCGAGCGCCTCGGCGTGCGCGACGAGCAGGCGCTCCAGTTCCGGCTGCCAGATCAGCGTGCCGGGCCGCCGCTGGTCCGGGACGAGCTTGTGGATGTTGGCGAAATGACCGCGTGTGCTGCCGTGGTCGCGCACGAGGTCTCGCGCGCCACCGGCATGCACCTCGTCGAGCCCGGGGCCGAGGCCGCGGCGCCACAGCGCCTCAGTGGCCAGCGTGCCGATACCACGCGCCTTCGTCTCCTCGGTGGGTTTGTCGAGCTGTTCCACCACGACCGGGCGGGCTCCGCCGAGGCGGAGCTCCGCGGCGAGGAGCAGCCCGACCGGTCCGGCTCCGACGACGATCACGTCAGCGTCCACAGCGCCTCCTTAACTAGTTAAGTGCTACATTGTCCTTAACTAGTTAAGGTTGTCAAGGAGGTACAGATGCCGGTTGACGCGCACGACGCGGTGCGGCGCGCACTGGCACTGCTGGAAGCCGACGGCCTCGACAAGCTCACCGTCCGTCGCCTCGCGACCGAACTCGACGTCAAGGCGCCCGCGCTGTACTGGCACTTCAGCAGCAAACGCGCACTGCTCGACCACATGACCGACGCCATCGTGGCACCGGTCCTCGATCAGCTCCCACCCCCTGGCACGCCCTGGCTCACGTGGTTGGAGGAGGCCGGATTCGCCTTGCACGCCGCTCTTCTCCGCCACCGTGACGGTCCCCGCATCGCGATCGGCGCCAGCCTGACGGTAGCCCGTTCGCTCGGCGAGTTCGCCGAGCGCGCGGTGGGCGTCCTGCACCGGGCGGGATTCCCGCTCGCCGACGCCACCAGGGCCGCCGGTGTCCTGCTGCATTTCGTCCTCGGCCGGGCCGTCGAAGACCAGACTCGGCCCGGCACCGCCGACGAAGCCGCCGTGCTTCAGACGATCCCGTTCCCGCTCATGGCCCGCGGCCTCAGGGAACGCCACGAGGCCGGCGCCACGGTGACCGACGACTTCCGCTACGCGCTGGGCATCCTGCTCGCCGGCTTGAACATGAAACGCCCCATCTGACCGCGAGCCCAAGCATGCTCGCTGCATCGGATCGACCGGGCGCACCCCAGGCGCCAGGGTGCTGCTCGATCGGACCGGCCGGTTGACGGAGACGTGGTTGCCGTCGCAGCTTGAGGCCTCGTTCGACGAACAGCGGGAGTGGGCTTTCCTTTTCTGGTTGAATCTGGGGGACGCCGCGAAACATGGCAGGCGGGGCAATGTGTGGCGGGCGGCGCATTCGCTCGAACAGGCTAGGGACTACGGGTGGAAGCTGTACGCGGCATCGTTTGAATCAGTGTCCGTGGAGACGGCAAATCTCCCGTCGCCACCGGGGATCGAAGGCGTCCTTGTCGTCCTGGCACTTGAAGCAGACGCAGAACCAGTACTCGCTTTCGGTCGCGAGCTGCATCCGTTCTTGATCGCCGGGCAGCGGCCGATGCTGCGCCGCGAAGGACTCATCGCGACCATCGCCTAAGGCCCCGGCCAGACCGACATCACCGCGAAAGCTCGTCTTACCCAACGCGCCCGCAGGTTCGGCAACCTGACCCTGCCCCATTTCGGCTAACGTAGTGCTGTTCGGTGATGAATTGACGGGCGGGGCGACGGCTATGCGGCGTGTTCGATGGGACGGTGTGCTGCCCGACATCACTACGGGCAGTCCACGCCAGAAGTCGTGGGCTGCGGACATCCGCAATCGGTATGTCCGTGACCGCTGGGGCGACAGGTGGCCGTTTAAGATGTCCGAGATGGACTGGTCGCGACTGACCCAGCTAGTCGAGGCCAAGTGGTGGATCGACAATCGCAACGACGTCGAGCGTGCCTTTGACAAGCAGGAGCCGTGGCCGGAAGTCGACCAAGCTAAGCAGTACTGGCCGCCTGACCTCACCGCCCGCACGTCCGAGGACAGGCGCAGAGCCATGGACATCCGCCGGGCGCTGACCGAGAAGCGGTGGGGTAGCAAAATCCCGCCTGCGGTGCAGGAGGTGTTGAACCGACTGGTTGACGCCGACTGGTGGCTGCGCAACGAGGTCGGCGATGGCTACCCGCAGGCCATCGACCGGGCCGTCGGTGATGAGTTGCCGGAATATGATCGCAGGATGATGGCGCTGCCCAACTACGGGCCGTATGTGCCGCCACATCCCGGTCCGTGCACCGGTCGACCGGATTATGCCGTGATGCACGCCGCCGCCAAGAAAGTTGTCGCCGAACACGGCGACCTGCGATTGGTGTCGCTGCCGGTGGACATTCCTGTCGAGGCACGCAGCTCCTGCTGCGGTGCGGCCGGGCGCAATGCTGGCGAAGCCGAAGGTAAGGAGATCTGGATCAGTCGCAGAGCTGCCGAGATCCGCCGCAGGAGCCCACGAGGCGTCGACGCGGAGAAGGAAGCTCGGTCGAATATGTGGCGGATGGAACGAAATCTTGATGGCCACGGCTGAACAGCCGACCTTCGGTTTCCGGACTGATCAAGCGACGGTTGTGTCCTTTGGGGTGTTTCGGCGGAACCCGGATTCGAGTCCGGTGTCGTGCACGGGTTCCCTCCATGCAGCGATTCCGGCCGATGCGACGCCGTAGACGCTGGTCATCAGTGAGCTTTGCCCCGGGCATTGTCGTCGTCAAGAGTGGTGAGGTGAGCGACTGGCAACTGCCCCCGGTCCTGAAGGGGCTCAGCCCCCTCGAAGAAGTGGTCATCGACGGTGCCAGCCGAGGCGTCTGGACAAATCTGAGAGCAAGCTGGCTACCGAGCAACTCATCAGCACTTAGGACCCAGGATTGCGGGTGAGGGCGGAACAGGACGACGAGATCAAGGAGGTGACGGTCTCGGGCGTGATTTTCAGGCCGAAGGAGTGACTTGACGTGGCGGCCCCTCACCCCCTGTGTGTACAAGCGTGTCCTGGCCGATCATGAAGTGCGCAGGCTGTTAGCCGAACGCAACAGCCAGTACTGGTTGCACGTGCTCACCGAACTGGCGGGGCGCCGGTGCTGGCGTAGAAGGCGTGTTCCACGCTGAGGTGAGAGAGCGGCTATCCACCCCGCGCTATCGCGGGCAAATGAATCATCGACGGATGTCGCGCGTCCCACTTCGCAGACCGCAAAATTGCCCTCGCGCATCAGCAGCGGCGTGGTCGTTCACGCGGTGAGGAGGAGCATTCCAGCCGCCACGAATTCGACGCAGCAGTAGAACCAGATCGGGTAGAACGCGGTGCGCCCATCCAGAAATCGGGAGAACACCCGCCCGATCGCCATACCGGCGAGTGCACACGCGACGGTGAGTGTCACGCCTTGCCGGAGTTCACCCCCGCGTAGCACGGCGACAATGAGTACCGCGGCCACGGCGATGCCGAATCCGCCGTAGACGGCCCTGATTTCGGAGCGACTCTCCGGGGTGTCCGCGACAAGGCGGAAAGGACGGACCAGGTCCGCCGGCATGGCGAGCGCGTAACCGCCCATGGCGAGGAAGAAGAGAGCGACGACCAAGGACACCACCGTGCTCATGGACGGTCCCGGCCGAGGAGGACCGCGCCGCATGACAACACCAGCAAGCCGGCGATATCGGCCCACGCCACCCGCGTCAGCTCGGTGTTGACCGCCGGGGTCGTCAGAGCGATCACGGTGAAGCCACTGAGGCTCAGCGCATTGACGGTGATCGCCGCCGGACGCAACCGTGACCGGAAGGCCGCCAGCACGGCGAGGCCACCGGCCACCGCGAGGAGCAAGGCACGGTGCCGCATCAACGTTTCCAAGTCGGCGCCGGTGACGTCCACACCGTAAGCCGCGCCCATTCGCTCCGGGAACACCAAACCCGTACCAGGGACCAGGTTGAGCAGCCCTACCGCGACAAGCATGGTCTGCCCGGTCCGTCGTCGCCACATGTCGATTCCTCTCGTCGTGTGTGATCATGCTGGAGATGAACGACCTGCCGCTTCCAGAAACGTGCTGCCCTGGGGTACGTGCGACGGTGTGGATACGGATGGGGTGTGCCGCCTACCTCGGACCGTCGTTGCGGCTGGGCGAGCATGCCGGTTCGGTGCACTGCTTCGCACTGGGTGTCGACGCGCCCTTCACCATCCGCGTGGGAGAGGCGGGTGAACGACGGGTCCGCAGCGCCCTGATCGCACCCCGCACCCGGCACCGGCTGAGCGCCGGACAAGGGCGCATGTTGTTTGCCTACCTCGACCCCGGTTCAGCCTGGGTGGCGCGGACCGGCAGCCGGATGGCGGGGCGGATCGGCTCGGCCGTTCAGTTCGGGTTCGATCGGGAACTCGCTTTGGCGGAGCAACTGCGTGTCACGACCCAGCCGGAGCCACTGCTGCTGCTCGACCTGCTGGATGGCGTGAGGGACCCTCGAGACGATCGGATCCGCACGGCGTTGCGGATACTTCTCGCCGATCCCGGTGCCGGCCTGACCGCGGCACAAGTGGCACGCGCGGTGAATTTGTCGTCGTCACGGTTCCAGCACCTGTTCTCCGCGCACACCGGGACCAGTTTCCGCCGCTATAGGTCATGGGCGAGAATGCTGCACGTGGCGGGTTCCGTCGGGGCCGGGGCTGACTTGACCACCGCCGCCACCTACGCGGGTTTCGCCTCCCCTGGGCACTTCAGCGACAGTTTTCGGGTGATGTTCGGGCTCAGCGCCAGCCGTCTGCTCACTCCCACCACCCGGGTGGTCGTCGAAGACCAGGTGCCTGGCGCACGGTCGGGTGGAGTTCGCTTCCGCTGCCAGCGGTGCGGCGCAAGTCGTGCCTGAATTGCTAGGCGGGTCGGTGACCCGCCGCTGTCGTCCGGGTCGGACGGCGACGCTGGACGGACCGATGAGGGGATAACAGTGGTGACAACGACGAGACGCGGCCGTGGCCTGCTCGTGGCGGCGGTGGCCGTGGTGGTGTGTGCGGGGGCCACCGTGCCCGCCGCCGCGCACGAGCCGGCGCGGGCGGAACCGGTGACGACGGTGTTCTTCGGCGACTCCTACACCGCCAACTTCGGCGTCGCCCCCATCCACGGACCCTGGGACCCGAAGGAGTACTACTGCTTCCGGTCCGAGGAGAACTACCCGGCGGTGGCGGCCCGGGAACTCGCCGAGCAGGGCACCCCGCTCGACATCGCCTCCGACCGCTCCTGCGGCGGCGCGCTGGCCGAGCACTTCTGGACCAAACAGCGCCTGCCGGGCTTCACAAGCAAACCGCCCCAGCAGGAAGCCCTTGGCGACGAGACCGGACTCGTCGTCGGCAGCCTCGGCGGCAACACCCTCGGCTTCGTCCAGGTCCTCAAGCAGTGCTCCCAGCGCTTCCGCGATCAGGGCGGGGCACTGCCCGTCGACCCGGTCGACCCCGACGACCCCGCCGAGCGGTGCGCCGCCTTCTTCACCGCCGGCGACGGCAAACAGTGGCTCGACTACCAATTCACGACCGTCGAGGGCGAGTTGCAGGAGTTGTTCGACAGGATCGGCGCCCACGCGCCGCAGGCCAAAGCCGTGCTGGTCGGCTACCCGCGAATCGTGCCCGCCAACATCGACAAGTGCCAGACCCCCGCACCCGGGCAGAACGACAAGCCCCTGGCCGACATCCCGACCGATGCCCTGCCCGTGTTCGACAGGATCCAGGAACGCCTCAACAACCTGATGCGCACCCAGGCCGCCGCAGCCGACGCCGAGTTCGTCGACCTCTACGCCGTCACCGGCGACAACACCGCCTGTGACGGCGACGACCGCGGCATCGGCGGCCTGTTCGAGCAATCCCAGGTCAACTTCTTCGGCACCCCGCTGCCCTGGTACCTGCACCCCAACACCCACGGACGCGACATCCAGGCCCGCCATGTCGCCACCGCCATCCAGGAAACCCTCCGCGACTGACCTCCACCGGTCCCCACCGCCCTTGTCAACACCGGCACCCGCACCGGGGCTACCGCCATCGAAATCGGTGTCCCGAGACCGATCCGCGGTCAGCTGGAATCCGGCTGTCATTCGGGTTCGGCGCGCGCATACTTTTCGTAGTGAAGAACGGCGCTGAGCGGGAGGCGATCCCGCCAGCCGTGGCGTTCCAGATCGGGCACCGCCGGCAGGTCGCGCACCGGCCCGACGCACAACCAAGCCACGGGACGGACTTCTCCCGGCAGGCCGACCAGTTCGCGAAGAAAGTCTTCACGATAGAAGCTGACCCATCCGACACCGAGTCCTTCGGCGGTCGCGGCCAGCCACAGGTTCTGGATGGCCAGGCATACCGAGTACAGGCCGGCGTCGGCGATGGCGTGCCTGCCCAGCACGGCGGGGGCGCCGCGTGCCGGGTCGTAACCGACCACGATACCCGCGGACGACTCCAGGATTCCCTCGATCTTGACCCGGGCGAAGACGCGTGCCCGCTCGGCGTCCAGCTGGTCCGCGAACACCTGCCGTTCGGTGCGCACGTGCTCCCGAAACCTCCGGCGAACGTCCATATCGGACACGACGACGAAGTCCCATGGTTGCGACAAGCCCACACTCGGCGCCGCGTGCGCCGCACTCAGCACGCGGTGCAGCATCTCCCTGGGAATCGGCTCGCCGGTGAATTCACCCCTGGTGTCCCGCCGCCGATGGATCGTCTCGTACAGCGAACTTTCGGCCGTCTCACGCGTCATGAGCCAGATCGTGCCCGCCCCGGCCGGAGCCTCGCCGACCAGGGGCATGGCGTGTCAGGTACCGCATGCTTCTCGCCCACCAAGTCGACCAACTTTTACACGCCGTTGGCGCCACACTCCTGGAAACCGTGCCCGTCTCTCAACGCATCAGGCTGACGCCTGCCGGGCGAGAAATTCACACAAGCTGTACTGGCAATCTGGCCATGCTCGACCGATGTCCCTCCCGGTCGGGCGTAGGTTAGACCCTGCCGTGTTCGCGCAGGGTCCGGATGGCGCCGAGGGTGACCACGCCACGCCGTTCCACGATTTGGCCGGGCGAGAAGTGCAAGAAGTGGAAATCCCAGCCGCCGTCCTCCAGTTGCTCACCTTCGAGCCGATCCAGATCGGTGGCGATCGTCTTGTCGCCGAACAATGCCCGACTCGGCGCCGACGGACGTGGCGACAGATCGAGTGGATGGATGTGCTCGTTCTCGATTCCCCCTTCGACGGAGACCGTACCGTCGTCGCGGATCGCCGGGCGGAAGCGATCGACGGCTGCTGCCGCGCGGGCGGGATCGGGTACGGCGTCGAGGAACTCGAGGGCGAACTTGACGGTGTAGCCGGCCGGGTTTTCGATCGCGTCAATCTGGTTCCAGCACCAGGCAGTCGCCTTCTCGAGCCACGGGTGCCGCACGCCGAGCCGCCACAGCCTGGCCGCGAGCGCGTAGGTGAGGAACCCCGCCTCTGTGTTGGGTGTCATCCACGGCGCGCGGGGGTGGCCGTCTGCCGACGGCAACACCGTCGGAATACCACCGTCTGGGTGGGCGATTGCGGCAATCCAGTCGGCCATCTCGGTGATCATGGGGTCATGTACTGCCTCTACTTCGGTGAGCACGTCGAGTGCGGACAGAGCTGCCGACGGCTGGCTACCGGGGCACCGCACGTCGGGTTCCAGCGCGTGGCCGAATCCGCCATCGCTGTTCTGATACGGCTTGAGCGCGGACAATACGGGCGCAACAAGCCCGTCATCGAGAAGGACGGCGAGCTGGTGCCGTTCCAGGACGCGGGCGGTGGATTCGATGAACTCTCGGGCGGCTTCCAGGTCGATACTCATGTAACGGAGGCTATGCAGCCGTCGTCGTGGCGTCTTCCAGAAATCGGACAGGCGTGAGGCCGGTGAGGCGCCGCACCTCGTCGGCCATGTGCGCCTGGCTGGCGTAGCCCGCCGTATGTGCCCGATCCGCCAGCGCTCCGCCGCGTACGGCGACCAGTCTGCGCAGCCGGACTACGCGAGCCAGGAACTTGGGGCCGTAACCCACCGCGGTGGTGACCCGCCGGTTGAGGTGGCGCTCACTGACACCGAGCTCATGTGCGATGGCCGCGACGCGTGCTCCGCGGACCCCCAACCGGCGTACAGCAGCGCCGATGAGCGGGTCCGGTTCAGCTTTGCGGTGTAGTACGGCTTCGGTCAACAGCCGAAGCCGCGCCGACGGTTCGGCTGCCTCGGGACCGTCGGTGCAGTTCGCTACCGCCGGCCAAAGCAGGGATAGCGGGATTTGTTGATCGCGCACTTCGTCAGCCGGAAGGCCCAAAACAGCGCCTGCCATCCCTGGCCGCAGTCGAATCCCGCTGGCAGGCGCACCGACCGCCTGCCAGACCATCGGCATGGTGTCGGCACCCACAACGAGGAGGCGGTCACCGAGCCAGACCAAGTCGACGCACGCGTCCGGGACGACACGCTGTGTGCCCTTGATGAGAGCGTCGCTTTCCCACACGCACGCCACCACTGGCTCCAGCCCCGCCGGAGGCCGGTACTCACGGTAAGCGCCCACGTAGGCACCCTAACCGGGTCCACGGACCCGCCGGGATAAGGGGCCGGTGGAGCGTTTCCACACTGTGCGCGAGGGTCAACGCCGAGGGAGCATCCGCGGCCGGGCGCAAAGCACGTACCGGATCTACGCGGAGAGGCTGAACACCGCGACGATGTGATGGTCTGGAACCAGATCACGGCGCGTGCACAGGACTTCGGACATATCCGTGCAGTCCACATCTACTTCTGCGACCCGCATTCACCCTGGCAGCGCGGGCTCAACGAGCACAGCCCGGCGACCGCGGTGGCGGTCTTCCCGCTGAACGGCCGGAACCTGGGCGGGGGCCGCTCAGCGCTGAGGAGGTCGTGGTACTGCACGAGGCCGTCGAAGACCGTGACCTGCGCGCCCCAACGTCACTCCGGAGAAAGCCCCGCCACGATCGAACCCCGCCCCGCCCGCCGCGCCGGAACCAAGGCCGCAAGAGGGGCCGCGACGAGGGCTGCCGCCACCAAGACACCCAGCCGTCCCCAGGGCGGCGCGAACGCGATCGCCTCACCGCTGCCTAAGGCTACTTCCGTGATCAGCCATGCGGACGCGATCCCGACCGACAGTCCGCAAGCGGCACCGAGGACCGTGACGAAGACCGACTCGGCGGTCAGCGCGGCGCCGAGCCCGCCGCGGGTGAGGCCGAGCGCGCGCAAGAGCGCCGATTCCCGTGTCCGCTCCAGTACGGACAGCGAAAGTGTGTTCGCGATCCCGGCGAAGGCGATCAGCACCGCCAGCGCGGTCAGTGCCCACATGAGGTTCAGGGTGTCCTGCAGGGGCGTGGCTTCCTGTTCCTTGATCTCGTCGACGCTGTTCAGTGTCGCGAGTGGTGTGGCGGAGAGCGCGTGCTCCAGCGCGGGTCGCGTCCCATCGGGATCGGTGACCTTGACGAGCACGCTCCCGTCGTAGCTCTCCCCGGTCAGGTCGAGCCTCCGCTGCTCCGTGACGTCGACCAGCGCGAATCCCAGATCGACTCCCGGCGCGTCCACTGCGTCGTAGACCGCCACCACGCGCAGGGAACGCACGGTGTCGCCGACGGCGAGCCCGGTCTGACCGGCGAGGTCCTTGCTGATGGCGATCTCGCCGGGGCCGAGCCGGTCGAGACTGCCGGAACGCACTGTGGGGTGTAGGAGTTCTCCGCTGATGGCGGTCAGCTGGAAACTCCCGTACTCGCCGAGGTCGCCCGAGAACGACCGGCGGGTCGCGGTGGCGGTCACGCCGGGCACCGCCGCGAGGGTGTCCGCGAGCGTGGCGGGGAGGGGCCGCATCATGATCACCGAGGTGACGGTGAAATCGGCGGCGAGCTGCTCGTCCAGTCCCCGGCTCCGGCCCACTTCAACCCCTGCCGCCACGGTGGTCGCGAGTGCGACGACGGCGAGGCCGATGGTGAGCGCGGCGGCGCTGGCGGCGGTGCGTTTCGGGTCGCGGCCGGCGTTGAGCGCGCCCAGTTCGGCTGCCCGCCCCGGCACGAGCCTGCCGAGCGTCCGGACGGCCGGTCCCACGATCAGCGGCCCGGCGGCCAAAGTCGCGCCGAGCAGCGCGACCATCGCCACCATGGCGAACCCGGCACCATCGTCCACTGAGGACCGAAGGGCCAGTGTGCCCGAACCGACGGCGGCGGCGAGCAGGAGAACCACCACGATCACCCGCAGCCGACCGGCGCGGGTGACTCCGGCCGGACTCCGAAGCGCTTCGACCGGGGCGACCCGTGTCGCCGCCCATGCCGGGATCGCCGCCGCGAGCGCGGTCACCAGGATGCCGATGGCCGACGCGGCGGCCATCGTCCGCGCGGTCAACGGGACGTAGACGGTCTCCTGACCGGCGACGGCCTGCAACGCGGCGGCGACACCCAGACCGCCGAACAGCCCGGCCACGGACGCGACCGCGCCCACCACCGCCGCCTCGGCCAGCACACTGCCGAAGATCTGCCGTTTCCCGGCACCGACACAGCGCAGCAGCGCCAGCTCGCGGGCCCGTTGGGTCACGAGGATGGTGAAGGAGTTGGTGATTACCATCGCGGCCACGACCATGGCGAGGACCGCGAAGCCGGTGAAGAACTTCGCCAGACCGGTGGTGTTCGGCGCGGTCTCGGCGAGCAGCCGGGCGGCGGCCTCCCTCCCGGTGATCGCGGGAACACCCAGTGCCTTCTTCAGGTCCGCGGCCAGCCGGGCCTGGCCGACGCCGGGTGCGGCGCGCACGACGATCTCACCGAACGTCGTCGCCGGGCTCAGTCGTCGCAGGGTTTCCTGTGACACCACCAGGTTCGCTCCGCCGAGACCGGCGTCGGTCGGGCGGCTGAACGTGCCGACCAGCGTCAGTGGGTGACGGCCGCCGGTCTCGTCCAGCACGGTCACGGTCGTGCCCAGTGTGAAGCCCTCGGCACTGTTCCGTTCCATCGCGATTTCCCCGGAGCCTTGCGGAAAACGGCCTTCCGCTAGGTCGTATGGGCGTAATCCCTCATCGGTGCTCAACGCGGTCGCCGCGACGTCTCGGGGACGCCCGTCGGGACCGTACACCGGCGCGCTGACCGTGGCCCTGCCTTCCGCGGCGGCGACCCCCGGCATCTGCCGGACCTTCATCAGCGTCGTGTCGTCGAGGGTGGTGCCGCGGTTGGCCCTGATCGACGCGTCCACATCGCGTGTTTCGAAGGCGACGGCGTCCCGCAGTCCGGCGCCGACGGCGTCGGTGAGCACGAACGACCCGGACACGAAGGTCACGCCGAGGGTGACGGCGACGGCCGACAGCAGCAGCCGCAGCGGCCGGGCCTTGAGCCCGGCGAGCACGGTTCGCAGCATCACGCCCCCGGTTCGGTGAGCTCGGCGATCCGGCCGTCGGCCAGCAGCACCCGGCGGTCGGTGTAGGAGGCCGCCACCGGATCGTGGGTCACCATCACCACCGTCTGGCCGAGTTCGCGGACCGAGGTGCGCAGGAAGTCGAGCACCTCGGCACTGGACCGTGAATCCAGGCTGCCGGTGGGTTCGTCGGCGAACACGACGTTCGGCCTGCCGACGAGCGCGCGGGCGCACGCCACCCGCTGCTGCTGTCCGCCGGAGAGTTCACCCGGTTTGTGCCGCAGGCGCTGCCGAAGCCCCAAGGTGCCGACGAGGGTGTCGAACCACGCCGGATCCGGGCGGCGGCCCGCGAGCCGGAGCCCGAGCAGGATGTTCTCCTCGGCGGTCATGGTCGGCAGGAGGTTGAACGACTGGAACACGAATCCGACCCTGCTACGGCGCAGCCTGGTCAGCTCGGCGTCGGACAGGCCGGTGAGCTCGATCCGTCCGATGTGGACCCGGCCGGTGTCGACGGTGTCCAGACCGGCGAGGCAGTGCATGAGGGTCGATTTGCCCGACCCCGAGGGGCCCATGATCGCGGTGAATCGCCCGCGCGGGAAATCCAGTGACACGTGGTCCAGCGCGCGCACCGCTGTGTCGCCTCGGCCGTAGACCTTCACCAAGTCCACCGCACCCACGGCCGGACCGTCTATTGTGTTCATGCCGCGATCATGGCCGGAGGCACCTGAACGGTTCCTGAAGCAACCTGAAGAATGCTTCAGGAACCCCAGCGGTGATCTGCGAAGATCGAGTCATGCGCGTGCTCGTGGTGGAAGACGAAATGCGGTTGGCCGAGACACTCCAATGGGGGCTCGAGGCCGACGGCTACGCGGTCGACCTCGCCCACGACGGCCTGGAAGGGCTCGAACTCGCGCAACTGTACCCGTATCAGGTGATCATCCTGGACATCATGCTGCCGAAGCTCAACGGCTACCGGGTCTGCGCGGCGCTTCGCGAACGCGGAGTGACCACGCCGATTCTCATGCTGACGGCGAAGAACGGCGAGTACGACGAAGCCGAGGCGCTCGACACCGGCGCCGACGACTACCTGAGCAAGCCGTTCTCCTACGTCGTGCTCACCGCCCGGCTGAGGGCACTCCTCCGGCGGGGTGCGTCTGGATCGGCGGGCGTGCTGGAGTTCGGGGATCTGGTGCTCGACCCGGCGAAGCGGACGTGCCGCCGCGCCGGGACGCCGGTTTCGTTGACCACCAAAGAGTTCGCGGTCCTCGAATGCCTTCTTCGGCACGGCGGGCAACTGGTGACGAAACGGGAGATCCTCGAGGGGGTCTGGGACCTGGCGTACCGGGGCGACCCCAACATCGTCGAGGTCTACGTCAGTGCGCTGCGGCGCAAACTGGACGCGCCGTTCGGGCGGCGCACCATCGCGACCGTGCGCGGCGCGGGCTACCGGCTGGAGGACGGGTGAGCGGATGGTGGCCCTCGTCGGTACGCCGCGGCACCGCGCTCTCGGCGGCGCTGCTCTGCGCGGTCGTGTTCACCCTCGGCTGGCTGGGCACCCGCGAGCTGCTGAGCGGGCAACTGTCGAACAGTGCCGTGGCCGCCACACGAGTCCAGCTGGAGAGCCTCGCCGACGCCTACCGTGCCGGGCAACCGCCGCAGCTCTACGGTGACGCGCTTTTCGAGGTGGTCGACGCTTCGGGGCGGGAGGTGGCGGCCAGCGAGAACCTGCACCGCTGGGATCCCGCGTGGACGCCGTTGCCGCCCGCGCCCGCCGGGGCACCCGCGGACTGGACGGTCACCACGAAGGCCACCCTGAAACCCGGCGACCATCCACACTGGCGTGAATACCGCGAATACACCGTGGTGGGCAAGGTGACCGACCGCGGCGGGCACCGTTTCACCGTCTACCTGTTCGTGTCTCCGTGGGAGACGCTCCGGACGTTGGGGACCTTCGACGACACCCTGGTCTTCTTCGTCCCGCTCGCGGTGCTGGTCACCGCGCTGGCCGCGTGGCTCGCGGCGGGGCGGGCGCTGCGGCCGGTGGAGGCGATCCGCCGGGAGCTGGCCGAGGTCAGCGGGAGCGGGCTCGACCGCCGGGTGCCGGTACCTCCGTCCCGTGACGAGGTCGCCCGGCTGGCGACCACCACGAACGCCACCCTCGACAGGTTGCAGCGGGCCTACGAGCAGCAGGAACGGTTCGTCGCGGACGCCAGCCACGAACTGCGCAGCCCGCTCGCGAGCCTCCGCGCCGGACTGGAGGTCGCGCTCACCCACGCCGATCGCGCCGATTGGCCCGCCGTCGCGCGCCGTTTGCTGCTCGACGTCCAGCGGCTCCAGCGCATCACGGCGGACCTCTTGCAGCTGGCCGTCGACCCAGCCGAGATCCCGGAAGACGCCGTCGACCTCGCCGACGTGGTGGGGGAGCAGATAGCCGAACGCGCGCTCGAACCCGGCCCCGAAATCGTGTCCGATGTGGACGGACCGGCGCCGGTGGCGGGTGAGCCCGTCCAGCTGGAACGGCTGCTGCGGAACCTGCTCGACAACGCCGTCCGGCACGCGCGGTCGTCCGTCACCGTCCGGCTCCGGAGTGAGGCGGGGGAGGCGGTCCTCGAAGTGATCGACGACGGCCCCGGAATCCCCCCAGCCGATCGCGAGCGCGTCTTCGACCGGTTCGCCCGGCTCGACGACGCTCGCGCGCGGGACGCGGGTGGTACGGGCCTCGGTCTCACGCTGGCCAGGGACATCGCAGTCCGGCATGGCGGATCGCTCCGGGCAGAGGATGGAGCTACTGGTGCGCGGTTGGTCGCTCGGCTACCCCTCAGAGGTATGTGACGCTCCTTGCGAGCTGAAATCCCTGCGGGTACATCCATACTCTTGCGGCACCGATTCAGGCGAGTTGGAGCGCAGGTAGCGGCGGGGGCGGCGGCAGTGTGATGTGGGGATCGAGTTCGACACCGCCGGCGCGGAGGGTGTCGTCGAGTAAGCGCCATATCCACCGAGTGAGGAGTGCGGTGAGTTCGGCTCGGGGAACCCGGTGCCGGGTTTCGAGCCATTGCGCGGTGCATGCAGGAATCGACCAGGCCTACAACGCCGAACGCGATGGTTTCGGCGATTCGTGTGTCCATGTCGAACAGCGTCAGGCAGTGCTCGAACAGCAGGGTGAGTTGCCGCGCAATGACGGTCTTGACGTCGGCGACCGCGTCCCGGCCGCTGTGTGACTGCAAGCTGAGGTAGCGGTAGCTACCTGGCCGATCCGGCCTACTGGCGCAAGATCTCGCGGCAGCTGAACAAGGGCGAGTCGCTGCACGCGCTGAAGCGAGATTTGCTCCACGGCTGCCTGCTAGGGGCGGCGGACAGCTCCGTGAACACGGGTCCGGGTTGCCACGGGACGCGGGCCCGGTTGAGTCCCATCGAGGTCGCCACGATCGTGGTAGCTGAGGCTTGTCTGCTCATTAGCGGCACGGCGTTCGCCGGTCATGTGGAGTACAAAGGTCCGTATAACACCCCCGATGAGTGCGTCCACGCCTTGCGGGAACTGCCGCCTGACCCAACCGTGGACGGTCTCGAATGCATTCCCATGAACGGCAAGCACTACATCGAAATCTCGCACACGAACTGAGGGTGGTGTCCCCGCGGGCCCACGTCGTCACCGCAAGAAGATGCGCGTCTTTCTCCGGTCTTGGTGAATGACGTAGGTTTGCGGCCGGACGCGGTTTCCGGAGCGGAATGCGACGACCCCGGCGGTCAGCGCTCCGGAAACCGCGAGCCGCGCGATCCGGCTGGGCAGATCGCCGTCGCGGGCTGGTGCGTTGTCGGTGACGAGGTCACAACCGACCAGCAACAGCCCGACCCGTTGGGTGACCGCGAGTTCCTGCCACCGTTGAGGAAGGTCGACGCCGGCGTGGCTGACGAGGGGGCGAACATGTGGCCAGCGGACGGTGAGGCGCGGCCGCGGGCCAAGAGCGGACTCCTCGAACGTCACCTCGATCTGCCAGCCGGGGACGGGCTTCAGGGGAACGCGCCGGATATCCGTCGTCAACGGCAGCCCGCGGCTTTGCGACGCACGCAACAAGGCGTCGGGCACACGGTTTCCCTCGCTTACCGAGTGCCCGTCCATGAGCAGCGTCGCGAATTCGCGCTCTCCGAATGTCCAGACAACCCCTTGGAAGCGGATCTGGTTCCCTTGCATCGACAAACCCCCGGTTTTCGAATGAGGCGATCGATTCAGGGTAGGTCCGGGGCACTCGTTGTTCACGGACTTCGAAAAAAGATCACCTCAAACGACCAAGCCGCCCAAACCGAAAGTAATGGGGCGCCAAACGTACTTTAAATTCGAACGCCTGCGGGCTCGTGGCCTCAGTCGATGAGGACGTTCTTGTAGAACAGGTTCGCGTAGCGATTCGGATTCTCCATGCTGCTGCGCGACCCGAAATTCAAGTACAACCGAGTCTCCCCGGCCAGGCTCCGGTAGATCCGAGGCCCTCCGGCTCGCGGTATTACGGACAGGGCCGAAGGGGTGACAGCCGGTTGACTTCCAGTATCTCTGAAGTTTTACGGTCGTTTTCATGACAGTGCAGCTGAATCACACGATCATCAACGCCACCGACCGCACCGCCACGGCGGGCTTCCTGGTCTCGATCCTCGGCTTGCCCGAACCCGCCGAATTCGGCCCGTTCCGCGGTCAGGTACAGGCGGCCGATCGGCAGCCGGTGCCGCTCGTCGACCACGATCACGTCCACCGGGGTGTGGTCGATCTGCGCCTGCTCCAGGAGCCCGGCGATCTCCGGCGGTGTCCCGTCGGCCGACCGCCGCGACCGGGCCGCGTCGGTGCCTTCCCGCGCTGTCGTTGTCTTCACCGGGTCCAGTTGCGCGATCCGCCGCAGCACCGTGCCTTGTAGGTCTTGCTCAGTCGGTGGTCTCTCCTGCAACGGTCGGGTGTCCGCGTGCTCGGCGGTGGCAGGCGGGGTGGTGCGCCGGGAACGGGGACGGGCGGGCGGCTGCTCCGCGTCGTCGGTGTCCTCGGGATCGAGGGTGTAGCCGTGGCCGAGCGTCAGGTTGGTGACCTCGGTCTTCCGTTTTCCTTACCCTGGGGCATGCCAACTTTCGCGCGGCTGCCGGAGTGCCCTTTTCAAAGACCCGAGGAGTACGACTGGAAATCGGGTCGCAAAAACACTTTATGCTGACGCTAAGTGAAGCGGAAAAGCAGCTTCCAGTCAGAGAAAATCCAGGCGAACTTATCTCAGTGTGCGCCTAGGTCAACCTGGGGAATGGCAAAACTGTTCGATCCAATGCCATACCGCGCGTGGCGATAAGAGAAGGAAACAGTGAGATAGATCCGATCGACCTTAGTTATTGATCTTCGATCTCGTCCTTCGCCATGTCATGCGATAAAAGCTTTGGACGCGCCGAACGTTCTCGGATGTCGAATACGGCACCTGTGTGGGTGGGTTGTCCGTGCGCGCGTTGTCGACGAGCACGCCGCCGACACGGGTCTTGACGCTGCCGAGCACGAGCTGGCGGCACTGCTCGGCGAGCTGCCACGCCTGCGCGCGGTCCTTGTCGTAGCAGGCGATCTCCATGCGTGGGTAGTCGGTGATCCCGTCGTCCGAGCCGCCGACTCGCTGCACCCGGATCAGTGTGGGACCAGGTCAGCCGGGGTTGCGGTTACAGTCGGCGCGAGCGGGTCGAGCGGCGCCAGGAACACGGTCTCGGAGTTGGGGAACAGCGGCAGCACCATGCTCACCTCAGACCGCCTCCACAATGTCGATCGTGCGGGCCAACACGTGGTGCGGGTGGTTCTGGTGGTCGTTTCCCCACTCCACGGCCGCCGAAGGCGCAGCGGTCGCGACGACCAGCCCCACCGGCCGATCCCGTCGTCGTCCGCCAAGGCCGCCATCCTCGGCGTGGATTCCAGCCGCGTACTCCCCGGTCCGGCGCGGGGCGATGCTCTGGGCGAACTGCGCTCCGCCCCGGGCGCGACCCATGCAGTCCGGGCGCGAGACGAGCCCAGGCGGCGCGGGCGTCGTCGGACAGGTCCTCGGGCGCGGTGACCTCGTGCTCGGGCGAGATCGGCTCGGCTTGGTTAATCCGGTCCGGGCGGTCGCCGTGCAGCACCTTCAGTGCTGTCGGCTTCGCTCCGCCTGTTCCCACTGGTCACTCACCTCTCCCACGATCGGCCGCGTCTATCTGCGAAACATCTACACAGCTCACGCACTACGTCAGCGATTAACCCATTAGGAGCATGTGACGCATCGAAGCCATGTGCCACACTCGCATAACACGGGGGAGGGGCGGCGTGATGATCACTTCCGATCTGCAATGAATGAACATCTGGCAGGGGTAGTCGTCTGCCTCCCTTTGGCATTGTCAACTGGAGGTTAAACGTGATACGTAGAATCGCATCTTTGATGGCCGCAACTGTTGCCGCAGGTGGGCTCATGGTCGCCGCTGCTCCGGCGGCCAATGCGCAAATCAAGTCAACCTGCAACGGCACAGTTTGCTTTGCCGCCGATGTCTACTACCAGGCTGGCGACAACAACGTCCTGGTCAGCACTGGCACCGTTTCGTTCACTGATGGCATCAAGCGGTACCCGAATATCTTTGTTGCACGCGACCATTGGAGTGGTACGACGCGTGTTCTCAGCTGGAAGAAGAGTATAAACAAGAAATACCCGAAGGGTACTCTTGCCTGCGGCGATCAGGTCAGTGGCACGGCCGCCGCGTGCGTCACGCTGTGACCTGAGGAAACATCACCGAAGAGGAATGTCGCCTAGCAAATCTTGCGGCATTCCTCTTCGGTACGTCAGTTGAGGTGGCGGAGCTGCGGCCACCGGCCGCGCCCGCTGCGCGGAAGCCGAGACGACGGGCCGCGCCACGGATCATGGCTCCGCTGACGTTGACCAGCGAACGACGCATGTGTGCTTTCCTCCTTTCTCTACTCGCCTTCCATCGGCACGCCGAGCACCTGGGCTACGGCGTAGCCGTCCATGTACTTGTCGCCGATGGCGAGCAGCTTCGCGTTGCGGAGAAACTTCTCCTTGTCCTCTCGGGTCTTGAAGCAGACGGCGATCCAGAACTTGGAGTCCGTGGCGAGCCGGACCCTCTCGGCCTCGCGCTTCGCGCGGTCGCGGAACCCTTGCTGTAGGGCTGTGAGTTCCTTACGGGAGTCCTCCGGTGTACTCGACATCGGCCAGCGGATCGGGTTCCGGGTCCGCGTTGAGCTGCGCCAGGATGTCGTCGTTCGACCCGCCCGTCGGAGCGGCGGCTCCGGCGAGGTGGGCCATCAGGTCGTCGTTAGAGTCCGGCACGGAACAGCTCCAGGTCTGCCGGCGGGAACCACTCCAGGATGCGGGCGTAGTCGGCTGGTCGCCAAGGCTCGATGTCGATCAGGCTACCGAATGGGGGGGGCGACTATCCGGTAGCTCGTCGGAAAGGGGAACCGGTGACGCCCAGCGGCACGCCGTTCGTGAACGGCGTGCCGCTGTAGGTGTGTCATCCGTCGGGCGGTGGGCAGGGACTGGACCCGCCGCAGGACGAGAGGGGTTACGCGATTGTGTCAGCTGCCGTCAGCAGGCGATCGTGGTGTCGCCTCCGTCGACTGTGCAGGTGTCGTTGCCGACTTTGCCGACGGTGTCGATGAGGGTGTCGTTGCCGTTCTGGCCGTCGAGGTCATCGTTTCCGGGGCCGCCGTAGAGCGGACTTCTGTCCCTTGGACATAGCGACGACGCTACGCGGACTCCGACGCCTGGTGCACCGCTGACCGGAGTCCGGAACGAAGTGACCGCGGCGTGCCTCCTCGACGCCCTGCGTCAGCCGCCAGATCGGCTCCGCTGATTTGGCGGCTGAGGGGGATCAGTTCGACCAGGCGACCACGCCGACGTAGCCGAAGTTCTGGTGGCCGCAGCCAGTCCAGGTGACGAGATGGCCTTCGGCGCGTTTCTGCTGGGCGAGCTGGGAGCCGTTCGCGTTGCATTGGGCCAGCGTGGATCCGGTGACCGTCTGCTGGTAATAGGTCGTCGCAGCTTGTGCGGGTGTGGTGATGGCGAGGGACAGCAGGGTGATCGCCGTGGCGGCGCAGAGTTTCTTCAGCACAGGGGCAGCCAAGCACATCATCGGCGTCGCTCTGTGGGTACTTTCCGCAGAGATCACCGGCTGCCCGCGTGGAGACGCCGGAGTGACTCAGCCGTTCCAGGCTGGGCTGGTGTTAGGGGGATAGGCACTGCTGAACGCGCCCCTCACCCAGCCATCCACGTCCTGTCCGTCCCATTCCAGCAGCGTACCGGCGTTACGGATGCACTTGTCGTAGTCGAGGCTTCCGAACAGCCGGCTGACGGTGAGCTGCTGAGTGAGCTGCTGGTAACCCTTGCCTGTTCTGTACTTCATCCACACCGTTGTGCGGAGCAGCCCAAGACGCAGATCGCCGTTCACCACGGTCAGGACTCCCTGCTGCACGTTGCTGTTCTTCTCTTCGTGTCCCTTGTTTCTTAAGGGAGTCGATGATGCCCGTGAGCGCGACCGGTGTCACCAAACCTCCGCGCAGGTCTGTCACCGCCGAGATGGCCGGCGACAGGGAGAGGGACGAGATGGACACGCTGCGGCTGTCACTGACGATGTTGGCGAGGAAGGGCATCGTCTTGAACTGGAGTTCGAAGATGATCCATCGGAGGATCCCGAACAACATGGAAGACTGATCGCCGGTCTTGCGCAGAATGGTGGCGGCCACGGGATTGCCATGAGCCGAACGATGCCAACGGCCCAGGGCGGGCAGTCCACTGCCGTCTCCTTCGTAGGCATTGCCGACGCCTGTCTCCTGATCTCCCTCGGCGAGCGCGTGGCCGTCGGGGCCGAGGAGTCCTAGCTTCGCCAGCACTTCCTGCGAGAGCGCCTGCCTAATGGCTTTGACAGACGAAGAGATCGCGTACCTGTGCTCGCGGCCCTTGGCCTGCTTGGCGACCCTGTCGGAGGACGGCGAACAGGGGACGGCCTTGCGCCTGCCCTACCCGGTGAAGAGCTTCACCAGCCACGCCCGCCGCTCCTCCTTGGCCTTGCGTCAGGTCTCGTTGTTCTTGCCCGCACGCTTGGCCTCCGCGGCCTTATAGGCGCGGTCCGGCTCCACCTGTCCTCCGCCGTGGCGGACGTGCCCGTGAGCGTCCGGATCCGTGCAGACGTACACGATGTCCGCCGCGGTCTCCTCGAGGTCGTCCACGGCGTAGGCGGCGTGGCCGGTGCAGCTGGCGTGCTCCTCGGGCGTAAGGCCCTTCTCGGCCTGTCCGTCGGCGAATTGGTTGTTCCGGTCCTGCAACGTCCGCACATGCTGATGAGTGAGTCTCTCGTTGCGAGGGTGTATTGAGCTCATCGGGTTGGTGTGGCAGAACGCGGTCGGCGAGTGTTGGCGGTACGTGTCGACGGCGGGTGATACTGGGTGAATGAGGTCGTTGCGGGTGAGGGACCGCCGGGTGCGGTGGGCGGCAGGGCGGAGCCTGCTGTTCCGGGATCGGCTCGCGCGATTCGCTGTGAAGCGGCTAATCCGAGAATGCGACAACGGCGTGAACTCCGCTGCCGTGAATGCGCTCATCCGCGTAGCCGCCTACGGGACGGAACTGGCAGCGGCGCGGGCTTTGAGCGCTCTGCAGTCGGTATGCGAGGACCGGGAAAAAGCCGGTACGGTGATCTACGCGTGCCTGCGGGTCAGCGAGGCTCGTCTGTGGTCGGCGGTCTCGGTACCGCTGTTGTTTCGGAGCTCACCTGATGGGCTCGATCGCTACCTGGGCTCGGATTCGAACACCGGTCAGGCCAGAGACAGGGACCGTGAGTACGTCGTCAACGCCTTGTTGTCCCTGGCCCGGGATCGTCCTGAGCGCCCCGAGGCGGCCCAGTACTTGGCAGCGACCGATCTTCCGATGCTGGTGACCGCGCTGGTGGACGCGTTCAAACCTGACCTGCCTGGAGGGCGTCACTACTTGCCGGACGCGGCGATCACCGCTATCGCACTGGCAAACCCGCACGTAGTACCGACTCCGAACACCATCGGGCTGGCCGTGGCCAAAGGACGTACGGATCTGGTCGACCTAACCAGCGCACACACGATCGACGATTTATTGTTCGGCTGCGCGTCCGAGGACCCGACGATGGCCAAGGTCTGCCGTCGGCACCTGCGCGCGCTACCGCCAGGACCAGGACGCGAACGCCTGTGCTCGTGGGCACTGATGGAAGACGGCGAGGCCACCACCGCGGTGGTCGGTGCGGGCTACCTGCCCGAACACCCCGAGGACCGCGCCGCCTTGTTGTTCATCTGCCAGCGGTGGGACGAGTACGACACGTTCGACCCGGACGGCGAGCTGCTGTATCGGGCCTATGTCGCGCGGCGGCACACCAACATCAATTACAACATCTCGCAAATCGCCTGGCAGAGCGGCAGACCCGACCCCGCCACCCGTTACCTCGCGGAATCTCCAAGTTCGCACGGAACATCGGCAGCGGTCGATCACCACTCGAAACACGGACCGAGCAGCACCTACGGTAGTGACTTCGGCGGGCACTACGGCGGATTCCACACCTGAACCACCGGCGCATCCCAGCGTCACACCTCCACTCGACACGACCAAACCGGCCAGGGCCTCGAACATGCGCCATCCGAGCTGACACTGGGTTGGGATTCCTCGTATCAGGGGCGAAGTCCAGCTGCGGTATGGAACCGCTCCTGATGGGCGGCCAGGCCGGTTGCGTGACGGATCGCCACCACGCCGTTGAGGTACACGGGAAAGTTGTGCTGTTCGCCGGTCACGTCAGTGTCGCGGTTCCCGTTTACTGCTTCCATAGGTGCGCACACTGCGTGTCGGCGGGAAGGAAGTGGCGCGGTCGGGGAGTTGCGGGCTGTCCGGCTGGGGATAACGCGGATGACGGTCGCTGTGGTGTTGCTTGCTTCGGCGGTCGCTTGCGCTGTACTCCGCGCCACACCGGCGGATCCAGGGGGCAGCTCGATTGCTGGAGCGACACCTGGGATTCCCGTGGCCGAGGCGCGGAGGCTGCTGGGGACGTTGCAGGTCGCGGTTCGCGGGACTCTGGACGGGTATGACCGGAACAAGAAGTTTCCGCACTGGAAGGCCGTGTCCGGTAGCTGCGATGTCCGTGAGGAGCTGCTGAAGTGTGACGGCGTGGGCGTAACGGTCAACGCCGAGTGCACCCCGGTGACCGGGTCTTGGCGCAGTCGGTACGACGGCGAGACGTGGACAGAAGCGTCCGATGTGGACGTGGACCATGTCGTACCGCTGGCGCAGGCGTGGGTCAGCGGTGCGAGGTCATGGGACCAGGCCGCTCGAGAGCAGGATCAGTAAAAGCCACCGCTGGTCTCGTTCTGGTGCACTTATGCGACCGACTGGATCGTGATCAAGCTCAGTACGGGTTGACGATCACCGTCCCAGAACGCACCACAATGGTCGAGCATGCTTGACCACTGTTGACGACACGGCCGCGTGCCACAGCCTTCGTGTCAGCGCCGCGCCGATCTTCCCCCCGGCATAGGAGGAAGGGCTCAGTCCCCATGCTGTGGCGGGGAATTGCCGGCCGCCGAGTACATCGAGCTGGACGACGTCGAAGAGCTCGGGCCCGTGCTCGACCGCGTCGTCGGACTCTGTGCGTAAGCCGGCGAGGGGCAACCGGTACTCCTGACGGAGAAACACTGCGCGTTGTCGGACAGATAGCCGGTCGCGCTCGTAAAACAGATTGAGGGACTAGGTGGCGGACTCAGGGGTGCGAGGTGAGGCACGGCGGCCGGTCGGCAGATTGGCACAGCGGGGGTGGCGCCGTTCACGTTCAAGAGTTCGCCGCCAGTGCCGGCGGCGTGCGCTGGCTTGCCCGGAAACGGGGTTGTGCCCAGTGCGATTCTTGTTGCTGGAGGCGATACGCAGGGGAGGACTGGTTGGCGAAGCGGCGATACGTGGCGAGGGGCGTGCCCGGCGGGTATCGCATCTGGGACAACAAGGCGCGGCGATGGTGGGGCGACCACTACGAGCTGTGCCCGGACGATCTGCTCACCGGGCTGAACGGCGCCGCCGAGCCTGCGCGGATCACCGCCCTGCCCACACGCTACCGGGCGCTTCGGCGGTGACCGCGCCTTTCGGTATCGACGTGGGTGACCGCGAGAACAGCTCGATTTCTGGTTCCTCGGCGTGTCGCGGTCGACTCAATCCGCGTGGCGTGGCGGCATCTTCAGGCTCTGCTTAGCCACTCACCAAGGGCGGTGTAGTCGGCCTCGGCAAGGCCCTGCCGGGGGTCGACGCGGTGCAGTAGGGCGTGTGCCCCGTGGTGTGCGCGCACCCAGTGTCGGTCTATGTCGGTGCTCTCGTCGTCGACCCAGGCGAATGGGCGTCCCATTGCCCAGTTGACGAGGGCTCGGGTCTTCCAGTGCAGTCCGTCGAGCTCGTCCTGCTCCTCGAGGTCGGATGGCTTCGGCCAGTCCACCACCGGCAACTGCGGAAGGCCAAGTCGCGGTGAGAGGCACTCGTTGGCGTCGGAGGTCCATGTCGTGGCCCAGACCAGATCGCAGGGTAATGCGGCCAATCGGGGCCCGTGACCAGGATTGACCCTGGCCAGGAGCGGGTTCGAGTTGGCTGCGGTTGAGTCGAAGTCGGGCCGGTAGGTCGGGTACTGCTCTGGCGGGGCGCCGAATGGGATGAGCGGCCCGTCGACGTCGAGGAAGAGCAGAGGCCGTTGTCCAGTGCCTGTCACGACCGCACGATAGCTGCCGATCAGCCTGCGCGGGGCTCGATGGGGAGGCTACGAATTCGACTCGTGACCGCGATCAAGGGATTCGGTGTTTCCCCTCCGCGGATCCCCGTAGCGGCCTTGCGATTCGGTATCTCTCAGCTCCAGGTCAAGGGGTGTCGGCGTGCGCCTCGGGGTTCCTGGCCGATGGTTCGGTCGGTGTCGGGAGGTCCAGTGCGCGGGCGAGGGCTGCGGTGACCGGGGCGGCGTGGCGGGGCAGGTTCTTGGCGGCCCAGTCGGCTGCCAGCGCGAGGAAGCCGATGAGGTCGTGCTCGGCTTCGGCGAGGAGTCGCCGGAGATCGGTGGCAAGCAACTCGATCACCGGACTGTCGTTCTGCTCAGCGTCGACGGTCAGCTGGACGGTCTCGCCGTGGCGTTCGGCGCGCGGATCGGGATCGTGCCCGAACCAGGCTTGCCCGCTGCCATCGAGGACCTGGTGCCACTCGCGCCAGTCCTCCAGGCCGTTGCAGCAGCCCGGCAGGAACGCCACCCCCGTGGCGCTGTCGGTCACCCTCAGGCCGCCGGCCGCGACGAGCGTGTCGAAGGTGAGCAGGCCGTGCAAGAACGACCCCAGTGGGTCTGCGGGGCGGGGCGGGCGGCCGTCATCCTCGGCATCGATGTCGTTGCAATCGGCGATGCGCATCACCGCTGTCCCGACCGCAAGGGGCGTGAGTTCGCCGCTGAGCGCAAGATAGCCGAACGACTCGACCTCAGCGACTGGCCACAGGGCAAAGCCGTCAGGCGCGTAGACCTCCAGGACGGGCTGCATCGTGATCACCTGGGTGAGTATCGCGCAACCCCACCCGTCCTGCCTCCCAATGAGCAGTTCGGTGCACACCAACAACACCGCATTGGTTCAGCGTTATCGTGTGGCAACTCGGGACGACGTGCGTCGGATCGAGATGGAGTATTCGACGATTGTGGTGCTATGTGCTCACGGGCTCGCGTCGAATCGCCATGGTGGCGCACACGGTGGCCAGTAGCCAGATGACCGGTCCGGCGGTTCCGCCGATGAGGTCGACATGGCCGGGAACCACGAGCAGGACGAGGAACGCCACGTCGACCACACCGAGCACGACGACGTTGAGCCAATACCCGAGACGGCTGTTGACGCGGTTCATAACCACCGCAACGAAGATGGCCTGCGTCCCCAGCACGGTAACGCAGATGAAGAACAGAAGGCTTTCAGCTGCCAGCTCGGTATCGGGCGCACCGTCAGCGAGATCACCGATCACCATCGAGACACCGAGACCCATGTGCAGCAGGCCCCACAACGCATATAACGCGGCAGAACTCGCTGCCCATCGACGAGCACCCGTCATTTCGCCCCCCCATTTTCACACGAACTCGCCGGTCCGGTCGGCGTGGTCCGGCCATGGGCGGAGCCTATTACCTACCGAATCGCGTCACATCGGGGTGATCCCCGACTTCAGCCCGGATATCTGGTGGGACTGCCGGTCGCGGTCCGCGGCGTGCTGGGTCGTCTCGCTGTGGGTTCGACGTCCCTTCCCTGGGCGGCCGAAGGGGTGTCTGGGAGTTCCGGAACGAGGCGTGCACTCGGCTCGCAAACACACCCGCGCATTCCTCGGGGCCGTCACCGGCCATGCGAGACCCAGCATCGGCTGACCATCCGCGCCCTGATGAACGAATGAGCACTGTCATCTCTTGCGCCTCTGACGGCGGCCATGCCACCTCTCCCGCGAACTGCGGATTCCGGCCGACGCAGAGCGGTTGAGCTCACTGCTGAATGAAGGTTCGGCGCAGTAGCTTCTCGAGTGCTTCGGCTGTTGCTTCGATGTCGGAGGTGGTGTGGGCTGTGCTGAGGAAGACTGTGCCGGAGGGCAGGAACAGGAAGCCGTGGTGCAGCATCCCTTCCAGGATGACGGTCCAGAGTCCGCCGGCGCCGTGGAGTCCGGTACCCGCGTCCGAGGACGTACTGGAGGAGTGAGCCGATCCGGTTGAAGCTGCCGCCGTCGGGAACCGAACCGAGTGCGCTGCCGACGACGTCGTCGAACTCGGATGAGATTTCTTCGAGTACGGCTGCGAGTGCGATCGGGTTGGCGTTGAAGGTGCCGGCGTGGACGACACCGGTCGTCACCTGATCGACCAGCGCCGCCCGTCCGACGACGGCCGGCGACAACGAAAGCGTGGGTGCTGGACGGCGCCTGTTCGGTAAGCGACGCCGCCCAGCCGGGCTACCCACCCACCCCGAGGGAATCTCGGGTGCGGAGATGAACGGTTTGAGGATTGACTTGGGTGGGAAGCATGTCGACATGTGGAGACCGGTGAAGGAACACGCAGGCCTTTCGGAGCGGCAACGTCGAAGCAGGCGCTGGATCGCAGGTCACCCCGGAGTGATGACCGTTGTCCCGGCCGTCATCTTCGGCGCGTTGGGCTGGTCGTTCGGTTCGAACGACGACGAAGTGAGTTGGTTGAATCCGGCGGTGGCCGGCGTCCTCGGTGTGGTGTTCGGCGTGCTATTCGGCTATGGCTTGTCGATGGAGTGCCGGGAGCAGAAACCGAAGGGTGCGCGCCGAGTGCTGGTCATCGTCGGACTGGTGTTCTGCGCTGCGGTGGGTCTGGGGATGCGGTACCTGCGCTACCGGACGTGACCTCGTACTTCTTCGCAACGCTTCAGGGCGACGAGACTGAGTCGTTCCGCCCACGCGCTCCCGGGTAGGCACCGGCCATGTCGATGCCGTGGTCGGCCGCGGTGGCGCACCAGGCGTGCAGCAGCTCGCCGGCGGCGTCGAGCACCGGCGCGGTGCGCAGCGACGAGCATTGGCTGCGGTCGAGGCGCTGCACAACGTTGCGGGCGAGGGGCAGGGCGTGGGGGTCACGAGAAGTCAGTCTCCTCCGGCGGCGGCGATGGCGGGGTAGGCGCGGCGGGGGTTCATCCAGACAGGCAGCGATCTCGTCCGACGATGCCTGACCGGCGCCGGGAGCCCGGGGTTGCGGCCTTCTCTGCTCTCAGTCGGGGTTGCCGTCGGTGCTGGTGACGATGAGGTGCAGCTTGCGTTTAATCCAACGCCGAAGCGTGACTGTGCTCTGAAACCAGGTCAGCCAGAACATCGACGAGACGCTAGCCTCACTTCCGTGAACCGGTTCGCCGCCGAGTTGCGCCGCCTGCGCCGGGCCAGCGACCTCTCGCTGTCCGCGCTGTCGACGTTGACGCACTACAGCAAAAGTTATCTGAGCAACGTCGAGAATGAGCGCAAGCCGCCGTCCGCAGACCTGGCGCGCAGGCTCGACGAGGTGCTCGGCGCCCGGGGGACTCTGCTCGAGCTGGCGGATGTCGCGTCCGAGTCGGCCTGCCCCTATCGCGGGCTGGCGGCGTTCGAGCCGGAGCACGCGCGCTGGTTCTTCGGCCGCGAGCGGGTCACCGCCGAACTCGTCGCGAGGCTGGCGAGTTCGCTGGACGGCATGCCGCTCGCGGTCTTCGGCGCGTCCGGCGCCGGGAAGTCGTCGCTGTTGAAGGCGGGGCTGGTGCCCTCGATCGCGCGAGGTGCGCTGCCCGCCACCGGTTCGGCGAGCTGGCCGGTACTGCTGCTCACACCGACCGCGCGACCTGCGCAGGCGCTGGCCCAAGGCGTCGCCAAAACGCTCGGCGCGTCCGAAACGGGCCTGCGTGAGGCGATCGACCACGGCACGTTCGGCCAAGCATTGCGGGTGGCGCTCGGCACCGGCGGGACCCGGCTGGTGCTGATCGTCGACCAGTTCGAGGAGATCTTCACGCTCTGCGAGTCCGAAACCGAACGCGAGTCGGTCATCAAGGCACTGTGCGGCGCGGACACGCCGACCGTGCTGGGTATCCGCGCCGACTTCTACCCGCATTGCCTGGCGTACCGCGAATTGCTGGCGGTCGTCACGCGCAATCAGTTCGTCGTCGGCGCGATGACTCGCGAAGAGGTCGTCGAGACGATCACCCGTCCGGCCGGCAAGGCCAAACTCACCGTCGAACCAGGCCTGGTCGAACTGCTGCTGCGAGACCTCGGCATCACCGAAACGGGTTACGAGGCGGGTGCGTTGCCGCTGCTGTCTCACGCGCTGCTCACCACCTGGCAGCAACGCGACGGGGACCGGCTGACCGTCGCGGGCTACGAACTGACCGGTGGCATCAACCGAGCCGTCGCGGAAACCGCCGAGCGCGTCTATACGCAGCTCGACGAAACGGCGAGAGAAGCCGCCCGGCGCCTGCTGCTCCGGCTGGTCCGGGTAGGTGACGAAGGCTGGGACACCCGCCGCCGCGCCGACCGCGAGTCACTGCTCGAACAGGACGCCGCGCTGGTCGCGATGGAGGCGTTCGCGACGGCCAGGCTGCTCGTGCTCGACCGCACGACGGTGGAGATCACCCACGAGGCGTTGCTGCGGGCCTGGCCACGGCTGCGTGCCTGGCTCGACGCCGACCGGGCGGGACTGCGCGTGCGCCAGCGGCTCACCGAGGCCGCCGAGACGTGGGACCAGCACGACCGCGCGACCTCACTCGCTTACCGGGGCACCGTGCTGGCGGGCGCGCGGAGCTGGGCGAGCGCGCACCGCGACGAGGTCACCGCGCTGGAGCGCGACTTCCTGGCAGCGAGTGAGCGTGAAGAGCACAAGGGTGTCCGCAGGCTGCGCCGATTGGTCGTCGCGCTTTCGGTCTTCGTCGTGCTGACCACGATCGCCGGTGGTGTTGCCATCGTCCAGCGGCAGCAGGCGTTGACCGAGCGGGACCAGGCGACCTCACGTCAAGCGGGAGAGCGCGCCGCCGCGCTGCTGGCCACCGATCCGTCGTTGGCTGGGCAGCTGGCGCTAGCCGCGTACCGGATCGCCGACACCGCCGCCGCGCGCGGCGCGCTGCTGAGCACGTTCGCCGATCCGTACCCGACCCGGCTGCACGGCGGCGGCGACCAGCTCGACACACTCGCGCTGCGGGCGGACGGGAACCTGCTGGTCACCGGCGGGGTCGACGGCCTGATCCAGCTGTGGGACGGCAAACACGCCGAGCCGACCTCGACCCTGCCGAACGCCGGACGGGTCGCCGGCCTGGCGATCAGTCCCGACGGCCGCTTGCTGGCGACGGCCGCGTCCGGCGGCGTCTCGCTCTGGGACGTCGCCGACCCGGCCCGTCCCGAATGGCTCGCGCCGCTGCAACCGGGCGCGCGGGCCGTCCGCTTCAGCCCCGACGGGAAGACGCTGGTCGCCACCGCGACCGCGGAGCAGCCGACCAGGCTTTGGAACGTGAGCGATCCCCGGCACCCGGCCGAATTGACCGCGTTGCGCGGGCACGACGGCGAAGTCAACACCGTCGCGTTCAGCCAGACGGCGCCCTTGCTCGTCACCGGCGGCGAGGACGGGCAGGTCATCGCCTGGGACACGCGTGACTCGCGGCCGCAGGTGATCGCGAAGCTCGGCAGCCCGGTCAGCGGGCTCACGCTCAGCCGTGACGGGCGGACGCTCGCGCTGGCCGATGAAACGCATTCGCTCTGGCTCTGCGCGGTCGACGGAATACAGATCGGCGCCCCTGCTTCCTTCCCCGGCCCCGACGCGCTGGTCCGAGATATGGCGTTCACCCGCGACGGCACCAGGCTCGCGGTCGGCGCAAACGACGGCGTCATCCGGTTCATGGATGTCGCTTCACGCCAAGAACTCTCCCGGCTGACGCAGCCGAACCGGGTGCGCGCGCTCGCGTTCAGCGAGGACGACAGCGTGCTCGCCACCGCGAGCAGCGCGGGCCGCTCGTACCTATGGCACCTCCCGGTGTCGAACCGCACAGGGCACGACAGTCCACTTCAGGCTGTTTCCGTCGACGCGGGCTCTGGCCTCGTCACCACCACGGCCCGGCAGGACGCGCGCGTACTGCTCTGGCGGACGGACTGGTCGGGGCTGGCGCCGATGTCGACGCTGTCCGGTCACACCGAAGACGTCGAGCGTACGGTGTTCGGCCCGGGCGCCCGGCTGCTCGCCACCTCCTCTCGAGACCGGACCGTCCGGCTCTGGGATCTCGCCGACCCGACGCACCCCGTGACGCTCGGCGTGCTTCGCGGCTTCGTGGACACGGCCACCGCCGTGGCCTGGTCGCCGGACGGCCGCACACTCGCCACCGGTGACGACAACGGCGACCTCATGCTGTGGGATGTCACCGATCCACGCTCACCCCTCAAGCTGGCAACCCTCACCGACAATTTCCGCGACGTCAACGCGGTGGCCTTCAGTGCCGACGGCAAGCAGCTGGCTTCGGGGAACAGTGACCGGACCGTCCGGCTGTGGGACTTGGCCGACCGCGCCAAGCCGCGGCAGGTGGCGAAGCTGTCCGGATTCACCGAAGCCGTCATGAGCGTCGCGTTCAGCTCGGACGCGGGCAGGCTCGCCGCCGCGAGCCTCGATCACACCGCGCGGCTGTGGAACCTGGCCGACCGCTCGGAACTGGCCACGATCGCCGGGCACGCCGGGCCGCTGGGGTATGTCGCCTTCAGCCCGGACGATCGCACTCTGGTCACGACCAGCACCGACCGCGACACCCGGCTCTGGGATGCCACAGACCCACGCCACCCGGCGCTCACCGCCGCACTCCAGAGCCCGCGCGCGGCCGTGACCAATTTCGTTTTCCTCCCGGACGGCAGGCGGATCGCGGCCGAGACCGGCGAGCACGTCATCCGGTTCTGGAACACCGACATCGAGGCCGCGGCGCGGCGGATCTGCGAGCTGTCCGGCACCCCGATCACGCGTCAGGAGTGGGCCGAGCAGTTCGGCGACTACGCGTACTCCCCGCCGTGCGCCTGACGATTCCCGCTGGTCACAACGTGTATCCCGAAATCCGGGCGGCAAGGGATACGGCATACCCCTGCCCGTGCGCGCGCCCGGCCGCGAAGCTCGGTCCAGAGCCGAGGAACGGGGTGGGAACATGGCGACGACCGTCGTGGTGGCCGACGACCGTCAGCACGCCAAAGCAGCCTTGCGCGAGGCGCTCTCCGGTGAGATCAGTGTTCTCGCCGAAGTGATGAGCGGGCCGGACGCGGCGAGGGAGACTGCCCGCTTGCGTCCGGACGTCTTGCTCATCAACGCCAGATTGGGTCCGCTGCCTGGCGTCGCGGGCACGTCGGTACTTGTGTTCACCGAGGTCGACGATGACGTCTCGGTGCTGAAGGCGATGCGCTCCGGCGCGCTGGGCTATCTGCTGGAGACCGCGCCGCCTTCGCAAATCGTGCGCGCGGTCCACTCCGTCGCCACCGGAGCTGCCTACTTCGACGCCAAGATCGCGGACTACGTCACCGCGGCGCTCGGCGACCCAGACTCGGTGCGGAACCCGTTCCCCCAGCTCACCAGCAGGCAGCACGAGGTGCTGGAGCTGCTCGCCACCGGCCTGCCCAACCCGGCGATCGCGCGGCAGCTCAGAATCAGCTCGAAGACCGTGCGCAACCACGTGTCGGTCATCTTGACCAAGCTCGGCGCCAAGGACCGTTCGCTCGCCGCGGACCTGGCACGCAAAGCCCTCTGCCTCACGGACGCACCGTGAACCCGCAGGCCTGGACCCGGTCGCCGTCGCTGGCGACCACCGACGCGGCGAGGCTGGTCGCGGCCTGCTGCTCGGTGCGGAACCGATAACCCTCGGCGAGAAGAACTTCGGCGCTACCGGGTGCCTGCACCCAGGCCGAGTACCGCTGGCCGGGAATATCGACCTCGACTCGCACGCGATAGGTCACACCCGCGGCATAGCGGACCGATGAGGCTGGGTAGCCGGATCCGTCGCGGGCGTCGATGGTGCCGTTGGCCCCGAACCGGACAATGGCTGCCAGCCCGCTCCACCGGGTGGTCGCCGCCGGTGCCAGCCCGACCGCGCTGTCGGCCGTCGCCGTCTGCGGGGTCACCTCCCAGCTTGCGCCGAACGTGCCCGAGCGAGCGGGGAAAGGCTTCGACACGAACACGCCACCGCCCGGCGAAGCCTGGCAGTTCTCGTTCGTGGTGAAGCTGAGCACACCGGCCTGGGTCGTGCGCGGTCCGGTTCCCGGCGTGACCTCGACGATCGCGCCGTCCGCGTCGGCCTTGGTCGTGACCGCGAAGGAGGTGTCCGGCGCCAGTCCGGTGATGACGTTGCGTGTGGTCCCCGCAGGGAGGCGGTACCGGATCGGGGTGGTGGGCGTGTCCCCGATCGGGTTCAGCACGGCGGAAGTGCCATCGGGCGAGGCGAGCAAGGCACCCTGTACGGCACCCTCGAGCACGGAGACCCGGCTCGCCTGCGCGGTGCCGCCCGCGTCGACAACCGTGAGCCACTGGTTGCTCGCGGCGGCGGCCGACGGCTTCACGTCGATGCGCGAGACGTCGCTGCCCCCGAAAACGGTGGACGTGACCTGCTCCTGATGCCTGGCGGGCAGCACCGTGCTGACCGAGCCGCCACCCACGATGTCGTAGCGGCTGACACCGGGCGCAGGATCGGCGACGCGGGTCGGCGCACCGGCGAAGTGGAACCGCATCCACTGGCCCACCGCGGGATCGGCCGTCGCCGTGCGGTCGTGGACGACGAACAGGTTCGGCCGCAGATAAACGACTTCGCGTGTCCATGACGAGATGGCCGGCGCGGCGGAGCCCCTCGGGTACATGTCTTCCAGCTGGCTCGCCCGCATGAACACGTAGTCCTGCGCGGCGTCGAAGGCGCTCAGCCGCGTGCGGGCGCCGTCGGCACGCATCTTCGTGCCTTGACCGGTCGGCGTCGGTGAGGCCGTGTAGAACACGTTGTAGAGACCTCTGGTCGACGCGGAGCCGAAATTGTCGTTGTAGACGAAGTCGTCGGGCGCCGCACTGCCACGGAAGAGCTGCCCGGTGGCGTTGACCAGGAACGGCTGGTTTCCCCGCGCGACCGCCAGGCTGCCCGAGTCGAACAGCTCCTCCGAAGAGGCCGGATTGTTGGTGTAGGGACCGGCTTTGAGTGAACCCATCGTCGCGTTCGTGTCCCACGACGAACGGACCGAAGCCATCTCCATGCCACGCGCGTACGAGGCGAGCGGTCCGGTCCGGTAGTCGGCCTCTGGCGCGTTCGGGTCCCAGAACAGGAACTCGCTCCACAATCCGTCGGATGACGTGCCGGGATTGGCCGCACGCACCTCACGAGCGAACCGGTGGAACGCGGGCGCCTGCGGATCACCCCAGACCGGCAGCATCCCGGCCAGCTGCGTGATGACCGGAACCGGCGCGGCGGCGGGCTCCGGCCGCACGCGCATGGTGCCCCGGTCGTCGACACGCCGCAGGCTCGGCCAGACGTTGTTCAGGTACCAGGCCGCCGCACCGGAGGCGAACTCGAACGGCGCGGAGCCGTGCACCAGATCGATCCCCTTGGCGGTCTTGGCCGCCACCACCGGCAGCAGCATGTTGAACGTCGCGAGTGGACCATAGTTCTGCCCCTCGGGCCAGCCCCCGCCCGTCAGGTTCGCCGCGTAGTACGGCTGAACGAACTGCTCATGCACCCGGCCGGTGAAATCCGCCCACTGCGCGGGCGCACGCGGATCATCACCCTCGGTCGCCAGCGCGGCCAACGCTTTCGTGGCGTAGTAACCGGCGAAGTAGTTGCCCTGCGGATGATTGCGGCCGAACCCGCCACTTTCGAAGGCGTCGATCCAGCGATCGAGCGCGGTGTACACCCTCGTGCGCTCACTCGGTGACATGGCTTCGTAGAGCCAATCGAAACCGAGCGCCATCCCGACACCGAAGAACCGGATGCCGTAGCCGGCGTCCCGCAGCGGATCCAGCGCGTGCGGATCCCCGGCGGGCGCGCTCATGTGCACGAGGACGTCGACCCCTTTGGCGCCATACGCCTGCGCTCGCGCCGAATCAACCGTCTGCGCGACGCGATAGCACAGGCCGATGTTCGCGATGGCCGCGAAGTACCCGTCGCCCTGATAGCCCTCGCCGATCCCGTTGTTGCCGGGATAGTCGTTGCCATCAGGCCATTCCACCGGCCCGTAGCCGTCACATTTCTGGCGCACCGCGACCCAGGCGGGATCGTTCGCCTGCGCCCGCTGCCTCAGCTGGCCGAGCTTCACCGCGTCGAGCAGCAGGCGTGGAGGCGCGGCGACCTCGGCATACGCGACCGGGACCACTCCCATGGCCAGCAGCAGTGAAACCACGAGCGCGGCCCAGCAACGTCTCATCATCACGCCTCACAGGTCGATCGACAGGCCACATCCGACGATTTCGCGGCGGCACCGCGGCGCCAAGGTCCAGAAGTCCAGCCGAACGGGCAGGCGTTCGCTGCCCCGGATGCCGCCCGTAGAGGCGCGACACGGACTGCCCAAGACCGTCGTCGGCGTGCGTGCCCATTTTTCGCCGATGACGGGATGGAACCTTGATCAGCGGTCGACTCAACGCCGTCACGCGGATACCGGGGCACGCACTGCCGGCCGTGACGGCCTGCCTTGTGCTGCTGGCCGGGACCCTGCTGGTGACGACCGCACACGCCGAACCTTCCGGACCGCGCTCAACAACAAGTGCCTCGGCCTCAACCATGGCGCACCCACCACGGAGAACTGCGACGCAGAAGTGCCAGAGCAAGGGCGAGCTGATCCGCAACCTCGCACTGCAGACCTGCCTGACGGTCGCGGGCGCGGATCAGCACAACGGCGCACCCGTCGTCGCCGCGGCGTGTGACGGTTCGGTGTCGCAGCACTGGTACCACGAGAACAGGCAGGTACGCAGCAGGCTCAACGGCAAAGGCCCGCAGGTCACCGGCGGCGCCTACGCCGTCGGCGCCAAGGCGAGCGTGTGGGACTGCGACGCCGCGCCCGCCAAGAATGGTGGTGGGCCTATCCGCGCGACCACTACCGGTCCGATCTGAACGATTTCTGTTTCCAGGTGGCGCGTGCGGCCGCCCCCAAGGGCACCCCGCTGGTCGCGGCCGCCTGCGACGGATGGAACACCTCGAAACGGTGGCGCGGGCCGAACCGCGAGATGTACCTGGTGTGGGGGAGCCTGTGCCTGGACATTCTCGGCTCCACGAGCAGCCACCGCCACCACCGCAACAGAGCGAACGCGTAGCTGCGCACACTGCTTGCCGCGTTTCCCCGGGCGGCGAAGTCTGTCGCCCCGGGGCGGGCAGTGGGCGTTGCCGCGCTGGCGGTGCGCCGGTTTGGCTACGCTGCCAAGTCGGGGAATATCGAGCCCGGCAACCGAACCCGAAGGTGGTGACAACGCGGGAATGGAGTTCACACGCCCGCCCTACGTCGTGGTGGACACCACAGAGTTCCGCGCCGACCTTACCCCTGGGAACCCGCTGGACCTCGACCCTGTCGACCGGCAGCTACGGCCTGATCAAGCTCGCGATTCCCGAGATCGTGCGACTGGAGGCGACCCGGCACCACGACCGGCTGGTTTCCGACGGCGAGCGGGAAGCTCTCAAGGGCCTCAACATCGTCCGCCGCTACATTGAAGAACCCAATGACATCATCGACGCCGCGGCGATCACCCAGATATGCGAAACGACCCGGCGCGGGTTCCCACACAAGCTCGAGTACTACATCGAACAGGCAGGCGGCAAGTTCCTCACCTGCCTACCATCGACCACGACACCCTCGTGACCATGGCTATGGAAGGCCGGAACCTTTCAACAGCAACGGGAAAAAAGGCTACCGCGACGCCGTGATCTGGTACTCCATCCTCGAGCTCTGCGGCAGCCTCGACACCGACGACCACGTCCTGTTCGTCACCGGTAACAGCCGCGACTTCTGCGGCCCCAACAGCAACGTCCTCGCCGAGCCGCTGCGGCTGGACCTGGCGCAGCTCACGTCGCCACCCACTCTCGCCATCTTCCCTACACTGCGCGATCTGCACGAGGCGTGCGGCAAAGCCATCAATGCACTCGCGACGCCGCCGAATCGGCCTCCTCACCACCCGCCGGCACCACCTCACCCGGACCTGCTGGGGGACCGAATCGGCAGAATTTGCGACGACCTGGTCGGCAGCGCCATCCCGAGCGCGGACATCCCGACCCCGTTCGACCAACCGGCCTGCCCGCGATCGGACTCGGCGACGTGCTCGTCCGCGACATCGAAGAGACTGGGGAAACACAGGCTGGGGCTACGATAACCCCGCTCGTCGACGACACGATCACCCGCGAGATGATGCAGCCCGCATTGTCGTACTCGAAGGTGTGATGACCGGGTCAGACGTCGCCGCCTACTTGCCGAACGAGGTCGACGAATTTACCGTGCTCGACGCAACGGCCGCACCAGGCCAGGTCCGCGTGCACCTCGTCCGCCTAGCGTTGTTGACCTTCCAGGTCACCTACGATGTCATCGACGGCAGCATCGACCGCATCAACCTTGCGCTCGTCGAGTATGTCGTAGATGTTATCGACGAGACAACGTACGGCCGTTGAATCGGGCTGGGGAGGCTTGCGGACTTGTTTCAACCGGCCCCGACAATTCCGTGGCCTGGCAACCCGATACGCCAAAACTAGCCGTCTGCCACCGCGCAGAGATCATCCTCGCCTGCATCGTCCTCCACCTCCGCTGAAGATCCGTAAGACACGGCCTAAGCGGGGCCGAGGGCGGCGATCTCCACGCCGAAGACCCGTTCGAGCACCTCGGTGAGGATCAGGGTGATGGTGAACTTGCTCTGCCCCTCATCCTCGGTCCACAGGCGGAATTCCACCTCGATGTGGCGCCTTCCGTCCACCATTCGTTCAGTGGTCGGGACGTCGGGGTCGTGCAGCGCCTTCGCGGGGGGCCACACCAGTTTGTGCCCGTATTCCCGTACCGCCGTGGCGATTTCGTCTGCGCTGAACCGGTGGCCCTGGGTCAGGTTCTGCAATGCGGTGTAGTCGCCATCGGCGAGGAGGGTAACGGTTCCCTGTACGGCGTTCACGGCTTCGGGAGGGATCATTCGTCTTCCTTCTCAGGGGATGAAGATGTTGTTGACCAGCAGGGTGTAGCGACCCGACTCGCCCTGGAAAACGTTGAGCTGAAGGACTAGATCGGTGGGCCCGTTCGCCGTCCGGAGAAAGGTGTCCACCCGGAACCAGGGCCGTTCCTTCGCCGCGTCGTAGAAATCCGTCGACGACATTTGCTCGGCTTTCGACGGCAGCACGAATTCCGCGTCGTAGTCGTCGAGGGCGGCCCGCATCTGCGCGGCGGACATCCGCATCCCGCCCGTCCAGCGCTCCAGTCCGGCGACATCACCGGAGACCAGCATGGACACGGCCTGGTACACCAGGTCCTCGACCTCCCGCGGCGCGGTGTCCTCCATCCGCCGTCCCTCCATCGTCGCCGTGTGCCTTCGGCGAGGGTATCGCCCGGCGCGCTCACCGCCGGGTACCCGGTATTCGCGTGGGTGTGTTCAGGGTGACGCCGAGTTGCCCCATGAAGTAGAGGTCCGCCCGCGCGATCTCGGCGGCGGCCTCGGTCGGGGACTTGCCCGCCGCGAGCAGCGCGCGGTAGGCGACGTCACGCTCGGCGCCGTAGGTGCCGCGGCCTTCCTTGGGCACCTGAACGGCGGTCGCCCGGCCGTGTTCCGTGGAATCCGGGCCTTCCCGGCGGCTGGACGGGCTTCCCAGCGCGATCGACGGGGCGTCGTTCCGGTTATATCCGGGCAGGTCGCGGACCGCGGCGTCCTGGATGATGTGGTGCCCGTCCTGCGGGATACCGGCCAGGTCGCGCTGGTGGTCCCGGTAGGTCGGCGCCCACGGGCAGGTCTGGCCACGGCTCGGGGTGAGCGCGAGCGCGTCGGTCCATTGCAGCGGGTTGGGCACGTAGCCGTGCGGATTGGGCCCGCCCAGCAGGCCCAGTGGGTCGGGTGAGGTGTATCTGCCCTGTTCGGGGTCGTAGTAACGCAGGACGTTGTAGTGCAGCCCGGTCTCGGCGTCCTCGTACTGCCCGGGAAACCGGAGCGGGGTGTGGGCGGCAGACGTGACGCCGGACAGTGCGCGGCCCCAGATGGTGCTCTGCCGGCGCCAGGCGATCTCGCCGTTGGCGTCCAGCAGTTCGGTCGGGGCGCCGACCAGGTCGGTGACGATGCTGTAGAAGCGTTCGTCGACCCACTCCTGGGAAGCGGCGCCGAGGGTCGAGCGCTCGGACTGGGTGATCGGGATGTCTGTGCCGGGCTGGTAGTCCCAGTGGGTCACCCGTACGGCGGGCTCGCCCGCGCGCGAGGTCGCCTGCTCTGCGAGGCTGGTGCCGTCCCAGTTGAAATCGGTGCGCTCCAGCACCTCCTGGCGGTCTTCGGACAGTTTTTCCTTGGCGATCCGTCTGCCCAGCGGGTCGTAGCGGTAGCGCCACATGGTGCCGTCCGGGGTCACCGCAGCGGTGAGCCGGTCCTCGGCGTTCCAGGTGTAGTGCCAGGTGGCGGGCTTGCCAGAGAGCTTCTTCCGCTGCCGCAGCAGGACCCGGCCCTGCCGGTCGTAACGGCAGAGGATCCGCGGTGACTCCTCCTCGGCCGGGACTTCGGCCTCGGCGAGGGCACCGGACGCGTCGTAAGCGTAGCGCTCGCTCCAGCCGGGACCGCGTACGGCGGTGACCCGCCCGCCGGGGTCGAGGTCGAACTCCCTGGCACCGGCGAGCTGGTCGACGACCGACCGCAGGGCGCCGTCCCCGCGGTAGGAATACGAGCGCCGCTGCACCAGTCCCGGGCGCCCGCCGCTGGTGGTGACGGCCTGGGTGCGCAGCCGGTGCCCGGAGTCCCAGGTCTGCGTCATGGTCAGCCCGCCGGACCGGCGATCGGTCTCCCGCCCGGCCTGGTCGTAGCCGAAGTGCAGGGTGTGGCCCGCCGTGTGCAGCGCGCGCGGCGGGCCGGTCGTCGCGTAGTCCCAGGTCGAGACCGCGCCCGACGGGGTTTGCCGGGAGGTTCGCCGTCCGACGGCATCGAAGGTGGACTGCAGGGTGCGGCCGTTGACCGTCTCGCGCAGGACCCGGCCCACCGCGTCGTACTCGACGCTGAGTTCGGCATCGGCGTTGCGTGCCCAGGTCAGCCGCCCCTGTGCGTCGTAGCGAAGGCTGGTGCGCTCACCATCGGCGTCGCGTTCGACCACCCGGCCCAGCGGATCACGGGTGAACCGGATCGTTTGCCCTTCGGCGTTGACGCGTTCGACGAGCCGGCCCGCGGCGTCGTAGCGGTAGTGGATCTCGGCACCGTTGAAGTCCTTCTCTCGGACCAGGTTGCCGTCGCCGTCGTAGGTGTAGCGCCACACCAGGTCACGGCCGTCGGTGACGGCAACGAGGCGCATTTCCGAGTCGTACTCGTAACGCAGGCTCGACCCGTCCGGCCGGAGTTCGGTGGCCACGCGGTCGAAATGGGTCATTGTGCCGCGGCTGGTGGCGCCGAGCGCGTCGGTGTGCCCGACCTCGTTGCCTTCGCCGTCATAGTCCCACCGTTCGGTGGTGCCATCGGGTTCGGTGCGCCACAACGGCCGCCCCTCCACCGTCCACCCGAACCGGGTGATCCCGCCCATCGGGTCGGTCACCGCCACCACGCGGCCGAGCAGGTCCCGCTCGTATCGGGTGGTCGCGCCGTCGTGCTCGGTGGTCGCGATCGCGAGCCCGGCGGCGTTGGTGACGATGCGGCGCACGGCACCGGCGGCATCGGTGATCGTGCTCAGATTGCCGCGCTCGTCGCGGGTGTAGCTCTCGCGGGCGCCGGTGGGATCGATCGCTTCGACGAGGTTTCCGCGGCTGTCGAACCGCTGCTCCCACACGGCTCCTTCGGCGTCGACCAACCGGATGGCATTGCCGTGCTCGTCGTACGTGGCGCTCTGGCGGGCACCGTCGGGACGTTCGACGGCGACGACGTCGCCGCGCGCGTCGTACTCCCAGCGCATGGTGTTGCCCAGCGCGTCGGTTCGGGAGAGCAGTTGGTGGTAGCGGTTCCATTCGGACAGCACGACGCCGCCCAGCGGCGAGACCTCGCGCACGACCTGTTCGCGTTCGTTGCGGTGGTATTCCCAGCGCTGGCCCAGAGAATCGGTGTAGACGGTGATCCTGCCGCCGTCGTCGTAGGCCCAGTTGCCCGCGATCGCGCCACCGGAACCAGTGGCCGACACGACGCGGCCCCGCTCGTCGTAGGTGTAGCCGTACCACTGGCCGTTGCGGTCTTCCCAGCGCACGATCCGGCCGTCGGCGTCGTAGTCGAAGCGCATCGGCAGGCCCGAGGAATTGATGAACTCGGTCAGCTGCCGCCGCTCGTTGTACCGGTACCGGGCCAGTGTCACGTCCGCCGCGCGCAATTCCGTGACCAGACCGGCTTCGGTGCCGACGTGGATGCGGTACCCGCCGGAGTGCCGGATGAGCTGGGGGAGACCGGCATCATCGTAGTCGATGTCGATCCGGTGCCCGTTGTGGTCACTGATCGAGGCGAGGCGTGCGACCGGTTCGGCCGGGGTGAACGTGGTGAAGGTGCCGGGTGCGGTCTCGATCCGCCAGCCCTCTGGCGACCAGGTGAGCGGCCAGCGCGGGCCCACCACCGGGAACACCGCGCTACCGTCGCGCGCGGGCAGCGGGTAGATCAGCCGTTCACCGGCGGGCCCGGCGAAGTAGGCGCCGTCGTCCTCGAACTCGATCCGCTGGTCCAAAGTGGACGCCCAGGAGGCGCCGAACAGCCTGCCAGCCCGGTATTCCGAGTAGTGCATCCGCTCGACGGTCAGCGGGAGCGCACCGGGCAGCGAAACGTCGACCTCACCCAGGTACATCTGCCCGGTGGCGACGTCGACGGGCTCGCCGGATCCCGGCACGCACTGCCGCTCCCTGGACGCGGTGTTGGGATCGAGGCTGTTGCCCTTGACCGAGGGATCGTTGCTGCCCGGCTTGCCACCGTCCGGCGTGCCGGTGCCGCCGCCGTCGGGGGTGGTGTCGGTGCCGGTTGGGGTGGTGTCGGGGGAGTTGGGGGTGGTGTCGGGGCTCTTGGGTGCGTTGGGTTTGGCGGACGAGGGGGTGGTGCCGCCGCCGGGTTTGCCGCCCTTGCGGAGCATTTTCGACAGCTTCTCGATGATCTCGCCGAGTTTGTCGATGATCTTGCGGATCTTCGGGGAGACGTTCCCGATCGTCTTGACCAGCTTACGAATGAAATCCGCGATCTTCGACACGGTTTTGGTGATCGCCGTGGTCGCCTGCACCGCGATCGCCGGGGTCGCGAACCCCAAAGTCGCGGCGGCCTCCAAAGCCCACGTGATCAGCTTCCCAACCAATTCCGCCACCAAGTCACGGACGAACTCCCGCACCGCCGCGACCACCGTGCCCATGATCATCACCCCGGCGGAAATACCCTCGGCGAGAGAAGCCGCACCCGCCAACGCATCCGCCTGCTCAGCAGCCGCGCCCCGATACGCGTCGCCACCCTCACCCTGCCAGCCGGCGGTACCGTTGTTCACCTCGTTGGTCAGGTCCCCGGCGATCGCGTTCACCTCACCGGCCACATTCGCCCAAGTCTCGGAGAACGACTGGATCACCGGCGGATCACCCGCCAGCCAGTCCAGCGCCTCCTTCAACGGCCGCACATGCTCGATCAGCCACGACACCCCATACGACGCCAACGTGCCGATCGGATCCACCACCAGGGACAGGACCTCCAGCCCAACCCCGACCGCACCCAGACCCGCCTCAACCCACGAACCATCCGACACACCGTTGGCCAGATCGACCGCCGACTCCGCGATCCCGATCCCTGTCACACCCGTCGTCTGCGACCGCGCCTGCGCGACGAGTGGATTTCCGCCTGCCGTCATCGCCAGCTCCTCCCCTTGGCTTACGAATCAGCGACAACGTGCTCAGCCGGCTTCGGCTTTCTTGATCGCGTCGACCGTGCCGCCCTCACGATCCTGATACGTCTTGGCGGCCTCCCGGACTTTCGCCGCGGTTTCGGCCAGCGACTCGGCCGCTGTCCTCAGGGCTTTGACGCCCATTTCCTCGAACGGTTGCAACAACATGGCGAAGGGCCGGCAAATCACCCCGTACGCGCTGTCGTTCATGGTCACCGTGTTCGCCGCTTCCACGGCGGTACCCATCCGGTCGGCGAGCCCGTCCGCTTTCCCCGCGTGCGTAGCGAGCTCGTCGTGGAGAACCTGATAACCCTCAGCCATGGTCGTCCCCTCCCCACAAAATCGTCAGTCGTGCCGCAGGAACGACTGGTCGCTGAAGTCCTCGCCGTCGTCATCCGGTCCCGGTTCACGCCGCGGCATCGGCTTCGGCTTCGGCGCGGAAGGAGACTTCGGCGGCGGCTCCTCCTCGTCGCTGTGGAACAGTTGCCGTTCCGGAGCGGCCGGCGCCTCGTCCTCCTCCGGCGGCGCCGGGAAATTGTCCACGGCGGTCGCCACCAGATGCCGCGTCGTCTGATCGTCGCCGACAGTCTCGGCGGTGATCTCGGCGAGCCGCTCCGGATACCTCGACTGAGCCTTCCGCATCGCGTTCAGTACATTCCCGGCGATCTCATCCGGGCTCATTCTCAGCACAGCCTGAGTCATCTTGACATCCGTGGGCAACCCGTTGTGACCCACCGTCACACTGACCGCGCCCGAAGCCACCGACTCAGTGATCGAAATCTGCTCCACCCGCTCCTGCATACGCTGATAACGCTGCGCCTTCTCCCCCGCGTCACGCTCCCAGTCCGCCACCATGCGCTCGACACCACTGAGCTCGGCCACCAGCCACCACCCCTCCCTCGCCACCCATCCCCAACACCACTGACGGTGTCGGACCACCACGGGTTCCGTCAACCGCCGATCCTCGCCACCGGCAGACGTTGTCCGAACCGGCACCGCGACTGAAGCAATCAAGGCAGGTGGGGCAATTGCGCTCCAACGCCGGAGCGTAGGCAAGAGCCATTTGCTTGCCGCTGGCGACCTCGATGTGTCGATCGGGCAGTTGCGGGGCCGCGACGACCTAGCGGTTCCGGCCTGTTTATCGCGGCGGTGCCGTGAGCGACTGGGTCGGTTTCTCCGCCCGGCCGATGGTCGAGCTATCCGCGGCGTCGTCCTGAAGGACTCCGTGCCGCGCCATACTCACGCAGTTCCGGAAGGAGTGAGCTGTTCTGTTCGGCAAGCGAGGTAGAGCGGGCTACCGGCGGTTGCTTCTGGACAGCAGAGCTTGGAACGATGGGTCTTTGCCCCTGCGGCTGCCAGCCGGTCATAGCTGTCTGCTTCCAGCCAGCTAGATCTTGGGACCAGGCTTGAGTCAGCCGCGATCACCCGCTCGACGGAGCGTTGCCATCGCGGACCGCGTCATGCGCAGCTGAGGTGTGCGGAAGCCCTAAACTGATAGTCAGGCTGGGCGGGAGGGGAGTACATGGCTGAGAACCGCCGGGCACCACGCCCCGACACAGACGAGGTCTCCCCGCTGCGCCGCGCGCGGCAGGCGATTCCCGCCACGCTGGAACGTTCCTGCCACACCGGAGGCGCGGGCCGGACGGGACCCGCGCGGCGAAAAAGCCGCCACGGCAACAACTGTGTCAGTGTAAGACCGAGCAGAAGTACCAGGACCGCGCCGCTGAGCGAGACCAGTCCCTTGCGACGTTCGGCGGGTGCCAGGCACTGCAGGAACTGCTGTGTCTTCTCCACGCTTTGGGCTGGTGTGTCTCCGGCAGTGACCGGAGGTGTCGCCGCCCGGCAAGCCAGGAAGGCGTCCCTCCACGCTAACCCCAGGAACTGGCCGTGATGGCTCCGACGGAGCCCGGTCAGATCAGCACCCGGACCGCTGATCACCATGACCGCAAGGTCCTCAGGGCCTACCGTCGTTTACGAGGCAAATTGGTAGCACGCCAGGTCTACTTACGTCGATGTGTTCGCCGAACCCGGGGCGGCGAGGACAGGACTGACCTGATGACGCACACTACCTCTGCTGTTAGGCGGGCAACTCGGTTGCGCAGGAGATACACCGGCGAGGCTCATCAACTCGCCCTCCAGGCCATCAGCGAGCTGCAGGGCACACAACAGGTCGTGCCCGATGCGACCAGCCTCCATCAGCGCATGCTCGAAACAGCGCTACCGCTGGCAATCCGTGACACGCAGCCAACGTTCTCCTCCCTCAAGGGTGCCCCCTTCAACGGCCATCAGGTCTTCCGCTTGGTGCATCCCCGACCGAATGGACTGATGATCGAGTTGTTCGAGGATGTCGTCGTGCGGTTCATCCGCGCGCTGATTCCGCCAGCTAACCCGAGCGATAGTGCTTACGGGGTGCCGGGTCTGCGGGTCGTCCCGACAGGGTGACACCTGCGCGTCCACCTTCTCAATGAGGAGAATCGCTTGACCGATGGTGCGTGATCATTCGGAATATCAGTGTTCGGACCTGGGAGGACATCTGGCAGGCGGCTCGGGTCACCGAATACGAGGACGGCAGCGTGGACCTGCTGCTTAAGCATTCGCCTCTGCTGAGTTTCGGCGAGCGAGACATGTTGGACTTCTATCGGCGTCACTCCGGGCCGATCGCGCTGGGCAGCGCGACGTTGCGTCGCGTCGGTCTACTTGCCGGCGCCTTTTCGCTGGACGTGTGGACTGGCAATGGCGGCAACTACTTGCACGTCGAGATCGACGACGGTCCATCGATTTACGACGTTTTGAACGCTCTCCGGCATCCGCTGGCCGGGGTCACCCGCGGCCAGTTCATAGCGGACACGACGATCGGCCCGAGCTATGAGCACATCACCTACGCGCGCATCATCGACACCGATCCAACGCCGACTACCCTCGCTAGGAGATCGCGACCGTCGGACTCACCACCAGGCTTGGTCTTGCGGATGTTGCCCCGCTGGGAAAACGAACGTCAGTTGGCCGCATCGACGGCCACCACACCGGCGGCAAGGAGGGGCGGAGCATGAGCGTCCATCCATCACGCCGAAACGACCAGTCGCCCACGCCAACAGGCTTGCTCGACAGTCTGTTCGACTGCGACGAGCGAACCCGCAGGGCGAGGTCGCTGATGGTTACCGCATCCGTCTGCGCGGCGCTTCTAGCGCTAAGCGCCTGGCCAGAAGTCTTGTCCGTAATTCTTGGGTAGCCAGGGTGAGGTCCATGGTGCGGCGGTGGTGAGTGTCTGTTCGGTGGTGTGGT